>NZ_JBSGFQ010000029.1:0-118925 GCF_053603495.1 Nonomuraea sp. NPDC004186
CCTCGGCGTCGTAGGCGTCCAGCGGCTCCTCGATCCAGACCAGCCCGAGCTCCTCCACCGCCCGCCCGAACCGCAGCGCCGTGGCCCGATCCCACTGCTGGTTGGCGTCCACCATCAGCGGCACGTCGTCACCGAGGTGCTCGCGCACCGCGGCCAGCCGCCGCAGGTCCTCCCGGGTGTCGGGCTGCCCCACCTTGATCTTGATCCCGCCGATGCCGTCGCTCAGCGACTGCCGGGCCCGCTCCTTGACCTCCTCGACCGGAGCCTGCAGATAGCCGCCCGAGGTGTTGTACGTCCGGACCGAGTCGCGATAGGACCCCAGCAGCTTCGCCAGCGGCAACCCCGCCCGCTTCGCCTTCAGGTCCCACAACGCGACGTCGACCGCCGCCAGCGCCTGCGTGGCCACCCCCGAACGCCCGACCGACGCCCCCGCCCACAGCAGCACGTCGTACAACCTGCCGATGTCGGACGGATCCCGGCCGAGGAGGTTCTCCCCGACCTCCTTCGCGTGGGCGAACTGCGCGCGGCAGCCCGCCCGCGTCGTGTACGAGAACCCGAGCCCCTCGAGCCCGTCGTCCGTCGTGATCTCGCAGGTCAGCACGTCGATCTGGGACAGGGGCCGCTGGCGCCCCGTCGCGACCTTGGCGTCGCTCACCGGATGCGCCAGCGGCACGGCGTAATGCCCGAACCGCACCGACGCGACGCGGTCACCCATCGGTCTCAGGCCTTCCCGAACTCGACGCTGTCCACGGTCCACTTGCGGCACTGCTCGCTGAGCGTGAACCCGAGCCCCGGCCGGTCAGGAACGATCATGCGGCCGTCGCGGGTCTCGAGCCGCTCGTTGAAGAGCGGGTTGAGCCACTCGAAGTGCTCGACCCAGGGCTCGCGCGGGTAGGCGGCGGCCAGGTGGAGGTGGATCTCCATGGCGAAATGCGGCGCCAGCTGCAGCCCCGCGTGGTCGGCGAGGGTGGCCAGGCGCAGGAAGGGCGTGATGCCGCCGACGCGCGGGGCGTCCGGCTGGATGATGTCGGCGGCGCGGGCCTCGATGAGGCGGACGTGCTCGGCGACGCTGGAGAGCATCTCGCCGGTGGCGATGGGCGTGTCGAGGGCGGCGGCCAGCTGCGCGTGCCCCTCGGCGTCGTAGGCGTCCAGCGGCTCCTCGATCCAGACCAGCCCGAGCTCCTCCACCGCCCGCCCGAACCGCAGGGCCGTCGGCCGGTCCCACTGCTGGTTGGCGTCCACCATGAGCGGCACGTCGTCGCCGAGGTGCTCGCGCACCGCGGCCAGCCGCCGCAGGTCCTCCTTGGTGTCGGGCTGCCCGACCTTGATCTTGATCCCGCCGATGCCGTCCTTGAGCGACTGGGTGGCGCGGGCCTTGACCTCCTCGATCGGCGCGTGCAGGAAACCGCCCGAGGTGTTGTACGTCCGGACCGAGTCGCGATAGGACCCCAGCAGCTTGGCCAGCGGCAGCCCCGCCCGCTTCGCCTTCAGGTCCCACAGCGCGACGTCGATCGCCGCCAGCGCCTGCGTGGCGACCCCGGACCGGCCGACCGAGGCGCCCGCCCACAGCAGGGTGTCGTACACCTTGCCGATGTCGGAGGGGTCCTGGCCGATCAGGTTGGCCCCGACCTCCTTGGCGTGGGCGTACTGCGCGGGGCCGCCCGCCCTCTTGGAGTAGCTGAACCCGGTGCCCTCGTGACCGTCCTCGGTCGTGATCTCGGCGAAGAGGAAGGCGATCTCGGTCATCGGCTTCTGCCGCCCGGTGAGCACCTTGGCGTCGCTGATGGGGACGTCGAGCGGGAGGGTGACGGAGGAGAGCGAGACGTGGCGGATGCGGTCGGCGGCCATGGGCGGTCCAAGAGGGTAGGCGGCGATGTTGTCAGTCATCATACGAAGCCATCACTCGTATGACAACTTCGCCTCAGGGCCGCGTCAGCACGACAAGCAGGGCGGGGTGGTCGGTGTAGGTCATGCGGGTCACCTCCGTCCGCACGAAGCCCAGGTTGGCCGCGAAGACGTGCTGCACGCTGCCGTCCCCCTTCCTGAAGAAGGGCGCGGCGTTGCAGTCCTGGACATCGGGCCCGATCAGCGGGGCGTACTTGAGGTTGAAGTCGCCCGCCAGGAACGTCTGCCGGCCCGCGACGGCCCGGTCGCGCAGCAGGGCGATCGCCGCCTTGCACTGGGCCATGGCGACGCTCCCGGTGGTCGACAGGTGGGTGCTGCACCCGACGAGCTCCGCGAACTCGGCGCACACGTAGACGCGCTTCTCGCTGCCGCTGTCCTGGGTGGCGTACTGGCCGGAGAAGACGGCCCCGGTGACCGGGGAGCGGAAGATCAGGCCGTTGCCGTACTCGTCCCCGTTGGTGCAGCGCACGGGCGTGCCATCGGGACGGCGGGCCGGGGCGAACGTGGAGAAACCGCTGCCCATGGCGGGGGCCAGCTGGGGCAGGTCGTTCCTGCAGATCTCGTTGAGGGAGACGACGTGGGGCTGCTTGGCGGCGATGACCGCGTTCGCCTCCTGGAGGGTGGCGGCGCCGTTGAAGCAGGAGGTGTTGACGCCGCTGTGGCACAGGTTGAGCTGCAGCACGCGGAACTCCTGCGCGGCCGCCGCGGGCGCGGCCACGGCGCTCACCGCGACGAGGACGATCACGAGAAGCAGTCGGACACGAGGCATGGATTGCCCTTCCTTTCGCCCGTCGATGACCATGACAGCGTCTCAACGGATCTCCGATACCGTCGAGAGCATGCGGCTTCACGTGGGATGCGCGATGTGGACTCATGCGCGCTGGCAAGGTCGGTTCCTCCCCGGCCACCTCCCGCCCAGGGAGCGCCTGCGCTCGTACGCGACCTGGTGCGACGCGGTGGAAGGCAACACGACCTTCTACGCGACCCCCACGCGCGCCACGGTGGAATCGTGGGCCGGCCAGACCGCCCCCGACTTCCGCATGGTCGTCAAGCTCCCCAAGCCCATCACCCACGAGCACCGCCTGATCGGCGCCGACGAGCACCTCCACGCCTTCCTGGACGCGATCGAGCCGCTGGGCCCGCGAGCCCACGCGCTCTGGATCCAGCTGCCCGGCTCCTTCTCCCCCACCGACCTCGGCACCCTCGCGGCCTTCCTGCACCGGCTCCCCCGCTCCCACAGGTACGCCGTCGAGGTCCGCCACCGCGCCTTCTTCGAGGACCGGCGATCCGAACGGCTCCTGGAGCGCGTCCTGGCGGCCGCGGACGCCGAGTGGGTCCCGTTCGACACCACGACGCTCTTCCAGAGCCCGCCGACCAGCGACGCCGAGCGCGACGCGTGGACCAAGAAGCCCCGCGTGCCGCGCCGCACGCGCGCCCTCACCGGCCACCCGATCGTCCGCTACCTGGGCCGGGACGCCGAGGCCCGCACCGTCGAGGGCTGGCGGCCTTGGCTGGACGTCGTCACGGACTGGCTGCGCGAGGGCCGCTCCCCCACGTTCTTCGTGCACACGCCGGACAACGCCGACGCGCCGAAGCTGGCCCGCGACTTCCACGAGGCGGTACGCGCCCGCCTCCCCGCCCTGACCCCGCTCCCCGACCCCGAGCCCGCGGACCCGCTGACCCTTTTCTGACCGCGACCATGGGCTTGATCGAGACCCATGACCGTGCACGTCGAACGGATCGACCCCCGCAGCTGCCACATCGGCCGCGGGAAACGGCTGCGCCTCCAGGAGATCGGCCCGGCGGCACCCCGACCGGCTGCGGAGCCGCGTACGGGTGGATGTGCCGGCGAGGCGGGTTCCCGGGCTCGCCACCGGGTCGGGGTCCTCATCCCCTTGGGCCGTAGGCCGTCATGAGGATGTGCACGAGGATGAGGACGACGATCCAGAACATCGCGCGTCTGGTCGGCGGAGGACCGCTGCGCAGCAGGGAAATGCCCAGGGGGATGAAGGCGACGCAGAGGCCGCCCACAGCGATGAAGGACTGCGGTTCGGTGCCTTTGAGCGTCCCGAGCGCGAGCGCCGACATCAGGCCGAGCGCGACCGAGCGGCCCAGCCCCAGGGCGCCGGAGCGGTAGGCGCCGACGGCCAGCACGACCCAGCCGAAGAAGGCCGGTCCGGATATGGCCCTGAACGGATTCCACATCGCGTCCCGCCATGCCAGGTAATAATCGTCGATGCCCTTGAGCATCGTTTGCAGGCCGAGGCTGTCGGTCAGGTAGAAGGCCAGGTGATCGGTGCCGAACTGGAAGGTCCGGGTGAACAGGCCGACGATCACCAGGCAGCCGCCCCACAGGCCCCACAGCGGGCTGGTGGCGGCGATCCTCTGCGCCAGCGTCATGACCGCCGGCCACAGCAGGACGAACCCCGCGGCGAAGCAGGTATAGGCGACCCTGATGAGCGCGGGGTGCTGGGAGTAGGCGGCCAGTTGGTAAGGAACGAAGTAGTAGAACTGGGAGCGCAGGACGGTCCCGGTCATGATGAGGGCGGGGCCGCCGATCAGCGAGACGGCGCTCACCCATCGTCCGGGAAACGGGGGTTGTCGGTCCAGGTCGGCCGCGGCGTTGGCGGCGCGCCGGTCCGCGGCGGCCTGTCGCCAACGTGTGATTCGCCCCCGAAGATCGACGTTCATCGGTTCCTCCCAGATTTGTCGCTCTCGGCCCGGTATGCCGGGTGCACCAGCATGGTGATGGGCTGTGGGGTGCGGGCGCGTCTGGCTCGGGTGGCATCTTGGCCGGCATACATGAGCCGGTGCTACGACCCCAGACCGATGCGGATGTCCGACCGTGGGCAGATGCCGGTTGATCGGGAAAGGCGATAACTTCTGGTCATGGTTCGGGCTCGGCGGCTCGGTGGGCACGGCGTTGCCGACGCTGTGGTGGCGGTCATCGTGGCGCTGACCGTCGGCTATGCCATCGTCGATCCGCCTGGCCCGTCGTCGTGGTGGCCCGCTTGGTCGGCTTGGCCGGTAGCGGCGGTCATGAGTCTTCCGGTCGCGTTCCGGCGGCGCCGGCCGCGGGCCATGCTGGGGCTCGCGTGCGCCGCGGCAGTGCTGGCGACGCTGGCCGGTGCCGTCGCGGCGGGCGCGATCTGGGTGTCGTTCGTGCCGACCGTGCTCGTGCTGTACCTGGTGGCCTCCACCGCCTCGGTCGTGTGGTCGTTGGGCGGCCTGTCGGTGTGCGTGGCCGGCTCGGTGACCGCCATCCTGATCTTCTACGAGCAGGTGCTCCCCGGCCTTCCACCCGCGACGGCGCCCAGCGAGTTGCCGCCGTACTGGCCGGTCGAGATCGGCGCGATCTGCGTGCTGCTGACGGCCGGATGGGCCATCGGGACGGCCGTCCGCTGGAAGCGGGACACGACCGCTCGCCTCGTCCGCCACCTCGCCGAGGCGGCCGTGGCCGACGAACGCAGGCGCATCGCCCGCGAACTGCATGACGTCATCGGCCACAGCATGAGCGTGATCGCCGTCAAGGCCACCGTCGCGAACCATGTCGCCGACGCCCGCCCGCACGAGGTACGCGCCGCGCTGGACGTCATCGAGCAGACCAGCCGAAGCACGCTCGCCGAGATCCACCGGGTGCTCGGCCTCCTGCGCTCCGACGGCGATCCCCACCAGACCCACCTGCCCGTTCCCGGCATGGCGGACCTGCCCGAGCTGGCCGCCCATGCCCGCTCGGCCGGGGTGGAGGTGGATCTGACCGTCCGCGAAGAGGCCGTGCTGCCTCCCGCGGTCGCGATGTCGGTGTACCGCATCGTGCAACAGGCTCTGACCAACGTCATCACCCACGCGGCGCCCACCCGCTGCTCCGTCACCGTGGAGATCGACGGACGGGAAGCCATGATCGAGGTCGTCGACGACGGCCCCCGCCACGGCCGGCCGCCGCGCGCGGGCCACGGCGGACACGGCCTGATCGGCATGCGCGAACGGACCAAGATGTACGGAGGCACGTTCAGCGCGGGGCGCCGGCCCGAAGGAGGCTTTCACGTGACCGCTCGCCTGCCCTACGACCCGAACGGCACCATCACATGACCACCGACGCCGCCGCACACGATCCGCCCCCGCCCGTCCGGGTCCTGCTGGCCGAGGACCAGGTCCTGGTGCGCGACAGCCTCAAACTCCTCATCGACACCACACCGGGGCTGGCCACCGTGGGCGAGACCGGCACCGGCGCCGAAGCCGTGCTCCTGGCCCGCCTGCGGCGACCCGACGTCGTCCTCATGGACGTGCGTATGCCCGACATGGATGGCATCGAGGCGACCCGGCGTATCTGCGCCGACCCGGACAGCGCCGGCGTCCGCGTGCTGATCCTCACCACGTTCGACCTGGACGAATACGTGTACGCCTCGCTCAGGGCCGGCGCCAGCGGATTCCTCGTCAAGAGCGCGACGGCGAGCGAGCTCCTGGCCGCCATCCGGGTCGTCGCCTCCGGCGAAGCGCTGCTCGCGCCCACCGTGACCCGCCGGCTCATCGCCGATTTCCTGCGAGGCCCGCACTCCGCCCCGGTCATGCGGGACCTCAACGACATCACCCAACGCGAGCGCGAGGTGCTCACCCTCATCGGCAAGGGGATGTCCAACTCCGAGATCGCGGAGCACCTCCACCTCACCGTCGGCACGGTCAAAACCCACATCGGCCGTCTCCTGGCCAAACTGCACGCCCGGGACCGAGCCCAGCTCGTCATCGCCGCCTACGAAGGCGGGCTCATCACCATCTGAGACCTGGTCGTCGTCATTGCGGGGCGGGGTCGGGGTTCAGGCCGGCCCGCAACGTACGCCGAGCCTTCCGGAAGATCGTCAAGACCGCAGGGATGCCCGCCTCCTGCTGGACCCATCGCCGTCCACCGCGAGCAGATCCGCCCCGTACTCCTGCAAGGAGCTGCGACGACGGGCATCCCAGCACACCCGAACCCCGCCGCGTCCGATCACGCAACGGCATCACGGGCATCGACTCGCGAACCGCCCTCTGATCTGGTTGGTCAGGCGCAGATCTTCACTGCGTCAGTCATGTTGTCCGCAGACTGTGGCATGTCGCCCTTCGCACCGTCGGGCACGTTCACGAGTGGCTGCCATTCGGTACCCGTCCAGTTGTACAGTGCGACGCTCTTGCCGGTCCGGTTCTGATACGAGGTCAGCCGGTCCCCCAAGCCGGCGCTCCCGATGTCATACATGCTGCAGGTGGCGTCCTTTTGAACGATCATGGCGCCCTCACCTTGAGCGTCATCCCATCCGCAGAACAGTCCACCGGGGCAGCTCCACCCCGCCGCGCCGTTGGTCGGCTTGGATGATTGCTTGGAGGAGTTGTGGCTACTCTTAGGGTTGCCTGCCGAGGCGGAGTGGCTACCGCCGTCCTGGCAGACCCCGACTGCCCGGCATACCGGTTCGCCCCACAGCGGTGAGGTCACGAGGGCCGTGATCAGGCCGATAACGGCGACCACTATGGGTATCAGCGAGCTGCTACTTTCTCTCCCTGTCATGCAGACTCTCCTGGTTTGGGGGGTTGTGGCCCGGTTAGGGCATGGCGTGTTGCCGGATGGTGCCGGTGCATCGGGGGTCCCGTCCCGGATGCGTGGGCTGGTGATCTACCGCGCAGGTGAAGACCGTCTTGGCCGTGCTCGGCGGCGTTTCGGGCAGCAGGAACGTCTCGGCGGCCTCGAGGTCGACCTGGTAGCCGGGGTGCTGCAGGGCAGCGACGGTCAGCCGGCTGAGCTGCCGGTTGGCGTCGACGCTAGGCGTCATCAGCTCGATGTCGAAGATTCAGCCGCCAGTCGGTGGCACCGAAGCCCAGCGCGTGCCTCATCTCGTGGGTGATGACGTGGGCGCATCACCAGCGGCCCGGCGGCGCCGAGTATCCCTTGGTGGATGCGCATGCCCCCGCCATGACCCTGAGGTCGTCGATCGCTGCGAGGCCGGGCATCCGCATCTCAGGCAGATCTCCCAGGATGATCTGCACCCAGCGATCGGCCGCACCCTCGAACGCCGCCTTCTGCGTCTCCGACAGCCCGCCCAGGAACTCGACCTCGTATCTGCGAGCATCTTCACCCGCGTGACGTCGGCGTTTGCCCTGTACGTCTCGTTGGTGACCACGGGCCACTCCCTCCGTTACCTGCTCTGTGAAGGTAAACCGGCAACGATCCGCACGCCTGAGTAACCCATACTCAATTCGGCTGGCGGGAGGAGGCGCGGCGAAGGGCGGCGGGCGAGAATTGGCAGGATCACGGGCTCGTCTTCGCCTTGCTCGTCGGCACGCCGCTCGACGTCCACAACGTCCGACGCGCCTTCCGGGAGATCATCAAGGACGCGGGGATGCCCGCCTACCACTGGACTTCTCGCGAGACGAGACGAGACGAGACGAGACGCGCCACAGCTCCGTCTCGCTGCTCTCCCACCCCGGCACATCGCGCGGCTCGTCGGCCACAGCGGGACGGCCGTCACCGAAGCCGTCCACCGTAAGCAGATCCGCCCCGTACTCCTGCAAGGAGCTACGGCGATGGACACCCTCTTCGCCGCGTTGGTCACCCACCCATGCGAAAGGGTGCCATCCTATTGAGTGACACCCTCATCGACCAGCGAGAATCTGGTCGGGACGACAGGATTTGAACCTGCGACCCCTTGACCCCCAGTCAAGTGCGCTACCAAGCTGCGCTACGTCCCGGTCGCGCCGGCCGCCCCTGCGGAGCGGAACGTCACAACCTTAGCGCACATCCGAGGTGCGGGATCATGGACAGTAACGCCGTAACGCCTCCATCGCGCGCAGTGATGAACACCGTGACGGCGTCGCACGCGAGGAGGGCCCGGCGGAATGTCCTGGCGGAGCTCGCTGGCCGAGATCATCGTCACCGCGTTCCTGCTGGGATCGCTCTGCGCGTGCGGAGACGGACAGGTGGACCCGCCGGCGTCGGGGACGCCGGTCGCGTCGAAGTCGAAGACTCCGACGCGGTCAGTGAAGAAAGGCGTGCGCACCCCCGAACCGACGCGGTCCAGGCGCAGACCATGCCCGACCGGCAGTGGTGAAGCGCCGTTGCCGTGCCCCTCGATCGCGCCGCCCGGCACCCCGTCTCCCACCATCACGGTCCCGCAGCCCACGACTACGGCCCAGCCCCTTCCCGAGGCGTCCCCGGAGCCGTCGCCGGAGGCTCTGCCCACCACCGCCGCTCCGCAGGCTCGGTAGCCGTGCAGGAAAGCGGGCAGGGCGAGTCGCGTCCGCTCGACGCGATCGGGCTGATCACCGCGCTGATCACCGTCAGCGCGGCGGTGCTCATCTACATGGGATGGGCCTACCTGGAGGGTTACCTTCAGTATTTCAGTCTGAGGGCCACCGACCTGGGGTACGGCGCCGACGAGTACGCCATCTACGGCGTCAACCTCTTCGACACCGGTTTCCTGCCGTGGATGGTGGCGATCCCGCTGGCGCTCGCCGTCGCCGCCCACCGGGCCCTGCTGGTCCGGTTCGTGCCCCAATGGCTGCGGGGGGCCGGGGCGCGGCTGAAGAGCCGGGTGCCGGTCGTGGCGGACCGCAGGGTCGTGGGAGGCGGGCTCGCTCTCGCCGGGCTCGTCTGCGCCGTCGCCGTGCTCAACCGATGGTGGCAGCTGGGTACGTACCAGCTGCTCGCGCTGTCGGCCCTCGGCCTGCTGTTGCTGACCTGGCCGTCGCCGGCCCGGAAATCCAGCCGGATCGCCTTCGCCTTCAGCGTGGCCATGGCCGTCTTCTCACTGCTCTGGGCCGCGTCCCTGTACGCCAACGGGCGGGGGACGAGGACGGCCGAGCAAGCCGTGCGCGATCTGCCCGAGCGGACCCAGGTGGTGATCTGGTCGAAGGACGACCTCTCGATCAACCCCACAGGCGTCGAGCACCAGAAATACAGGACCGGGAAATACCGGCACTCCTACACGGGAATGCGGCTCCTGCTCGTCCGTGACGACCGTTACTATCTCGTGCCGCCGGTGAGCGAGAAGGACTGGCGGGACGGCGGGGGCCGTACGTACGTCCTCCCGCAGAACGACGACATCCGCATGGAGATCCTGCCGGGCAGGCAACCCGGCAGGGGAATCTGATCAGATGGCGGCCTGGAACGAGCTGGCGCGCATGCCGGCCAGCAGGCCCGCCGTCTGGTCCGGCGTGTAGCGCCGCACCGGGTCGTGGTGGAGCAGGCCCTCGATGAGCGGCCGCATCACCCCGGCCCGCCGGGGCGGTGGGTACGGGCCGCTGCGGGCCATGCCGAGCACCGTGGCCGCGTCCTGGCCCGGGTAGGGCGGCTGGCCCTCGACGGCGCTGTAGAGGGTGGCGCCGAAGGACCACATGTCGGCCTCCTTGCTGGCCGGCCCCCCGTGCAGCCGCTCGGGCGCCATGAACGCCGGAGTGCCCCGCAACCGCCGCGACCTGGTCATCCGGATGTCGCCCTCGGCGGTCGCTATGCCGAAGTCGGTCAGCACCACCCGGTCGCCGGTCAGCATCACATTGGCGGGCTTCACGTCGCGATGCAGCACTCCGGCCTGGTGGGCGGTCCGTAGCGCGGCGAGCAGATGCTGCCCGATCGCGGCGACCGACTGGGCCGGTAAGGTGCCCACCTGGGAGAGCAGCTGGTGCAACGAGAGCCCGTCCAGGTATTCCATCACGATCCAGAGCTTGCCGCCCTCTTCGATCAGGTCGTGGACCGTAACGATGTTAGGGTGCGTCAGCCCGGCAGCCATCCTGGCCTCACGCAGCACCCGGCGGCGCACCATCTCGGCCTCACCGGCCAAGGTCAGCTCCTTCAGCGCCACCGTACGGTGGAGGAGCTGATCGAACGCACGCCAGACGACACCCATACCCCCACGACCGGCCTCCTCGTTCAGGAGGTACCGTCCGCCGATCTCCCGCATACCATCCCCTCTTGCTCGGGGATAATCATGTCACTTCAGCACAGGCCGTAGGGTGCCTAACGTGATCCTGATATGTCGGAAAGTGCGGGTGCGCTGGTCAACGGCCTAGAAATTCGATCAGACAACGCGCGCCACACCAGTCCGACGCCCCCCAAACATACTCCAGTGGCGCCCACGAGGACGGCACCAAGCCCCGCAAACTCGGCCACAACGCCTCCCAGCGCCGCCCCGAGTGGCATCCCACCCATGCCGACGAGGCGGTATGCCGAATTGACCCTCCCGAGCAATTCGGCCGGGATCAGCCGCTGCCGGGCCGAGATCACCAGGACGTTGCCCGCCGCGCCCACCACGCCCCACAGGACGGCCGTCGGGTAGAGCGTCCACGGGGAGGGCACGACCACCGGCACGATGAGCAGGAGGCTGGTCGTCAGCCAGCATCCCACGAGCGCGCGGAGCTCCCCGAAGCGTCCCGCGACCCACCCCGACAGCAGGGACCCCGGGAGCGCCCCGGCGGCGAACGCGGTCGTCATCAGGCCGTATTCGCCCGGCTCCAGCCCGATCCGCGACCCGTCGCCGACGGCCCACAGCACGAAGACGGCGAAGTAGGCGGCGTTGGCGAGGTTGAGCAGCCCGGCCGTGACGGCCAGGCTCCGCAGCACCCGGTGGGACCACAGGTACCGCAGCGCCTCGCCGATGTCCCGCCGCAGCGGCCGCCGTCCCTGCGCGCGAGGGGCGTCCATCCGGTACGTGCCGCGCATGCCCAGCAACAGCAGGCCCGCGGCGCCGTACAGGAGGGCCGGGGCGCCGAAGACGACGGCGGGGAGGGTGACGACGAGCAGGCCCGCCAGCGGCGCCCCGACGAAGTCGTTGCCGATCATCTGGGCGGTGGAGACGCGGCCGTTCGCGCTGGTCAGGTGGCCCTGAGGCACGGTCATGGGCAGGATCGACTGCGCCGAGACGTCGGCGAAGACCTCGGCCACCCCGGCCAGGAGCACGGCCGCCAGCAGCACCCACAGGTCGAGCAGGCCGAGCAGGGCCGCCAGCCCGGCGAGGGAGAGGATCGCGGCCCGGGCGACGTTGGCCACGACCATGATGCGGCGGCGGTCGAGCCGGTCGGCGAGGGCCCCGGCGTGCAGCGCGAGGAGCAGCCACGGCACCGTCGCGGCCGCCCCCGCCAGCGACACCAGCGTGGGCGAACGGGTCATCGACACGGCCAGCAGCGGCGCCCCGACCTTCAGCACGCCGTCGGCCAGGTTCGACAGGGCGGTGGAGGACAAGAGAAATCCGAACGAACGCCCCACGGCTCACTCCGATAGTGTGTAAGGGAAAGTGTGCATAGTTTTCTTTGCAAAGATAGGCTTGCATAGCATGCAGAGCAAGAGCTTCTCCGCCCGCACGCTCGACGCGAACGCCCTGAAGTCGTTCGCCCACCCGCTGCGGCTGCGGATCTACGAGCTGCTGGACGAGCACGGCCCCTCCACGGCCACCAAGCTCGCCGCCCTGCTCGGGCAGAACACCGGCGCCACGAGCTACCACCTGAGGGAGCTGGCCGGGCACGGCATGATCGAGGTCGTGCCGGGGATGGGGCGCGGCAAGGAGAAGTACTGGCGCATCACGCCCGGCGGGTTCTCCTTCGGGGAGCCGGGCTCCGACCCCGAGACGGCCAGCGCGATGGAGTTCCTGCTGGACGACCTGGTGCGCCAGCGCGGCGCGGAGCTGGCCCGGTGGCGCGAGGAGGAGGCGCGGGCGCCCGAGGAGTGGGTGCGCGCGAGCGGCTACGGGCGGCGGTCGCTGCGGCTCACGCCGGAGGAGAGCGCGGCGCTGCGGGACGAGGTGTTCGAGGTGCTGGAGCGGTATCGCGCGCTGTCGGACCGCAGGGAGATCGCGTCGCCGGACTCCCGCGATCCGTCGACGGGACGCGTGGTCATCCACTTCGACGTGCTGCCGGTGGGAGCCGGTCAGGGGCCGGCGGAGGAGGGCACGCCTCAGGGCCGCCCACAGCCAGGGCGGCCCTGAGGCGGACCAGTACACTGACCGCCGTGGCGCTCTACGCTCTCATCGAGAAGGTCGGCGAGGACGCCGCCCAGGCCCGGTACCAGTACTCCGAGGGCACGGGATTCGTCCTCGGCCACGTGATCCTCGACAAGGCCGGCGAACGGCTGTGGATCGAGGACGGCGAGGAGACGTACCTCTCCCGGGCCGTGGTGCGGAAGATCGCGGTCCACTGGGCGACCCACGGCGTGGCGCCCGTGAAGCTGGCCGTGCAGTCGTAGCGGGTCAGGCGATGAGCTTGAGCGCCAGCTCGGCCAGGCCCTCCGGCGCCGTCCTGGGCGACCCGGCGTCGAACGGCGGGTGCGGGTCGTACTCGATCACGAGCTGCACCGACTGCGCGGTCGTCTCGTCGGTGGCCTGGGCCAGCAGCGTCAGCGCCATGTCGATCCCCGCCGACACCCCCGCGGCGGTCACGATCCGGCCCTGGGTGACGACGCGCTCGCTCACCGGCTCGGCCCCGTACTGCGGCAGCATGTCGAGCAGGGCCCAGTGGCTGGTCGCCGTCAGCCCCTCCAGCAGCCCCGCGGCCGCCAGGACGAACGAGCCGCTGCACACCGAGGTCGTCCATTGGCTGTGCTCGTGGGCCTCCCGCAGCCAGCCCAGCAGCGCCTCGTCGGACATGACGTCGAACGTCCCCGGGCCGCCCGGGACCACGATCACGTCAGGGTGGGGCAGGTCCTCGTAGGAGGCCGTGGCGGTGAGGGTGAGCGTGCCCTGGTCGTCGGTGACCGGCCCGGGCTCGGCCGCGACGAACGTGACCGTCCAGCCGGGCGCGAAGGCCAGCACCGTGTACGGCCCGACCGCGTCGAGCGCGGTGAAACGGGGATAGAGCGGGATCGCCACATGCATCGCTTACTTCTCCTTCGATCGGAACCTGCGACGGTGGTCGCCGGGTGAGATCCGCCAGTGGCGGCGGAAGACGCGGTAGAGGGTCTCCGGCGTGCCGAGCCCCGACTCCCTGGCCACCCGGTCCAGCGGGTGGGCGGTGACCTCCAGGAGCCGCCTGGCGGCCTCGGCGCGGCTGCGTTCGACGTACCGGCCGGGCGACAGGCCGGTCTGCTCGGTGAAGACGCGGGAGAAGTGGCGCTCGCTCATCCCCACCCGGTCGGCGAGCGCGGGGACGCTCAGGTCGGCGGCGGGGTTCGCGTCGATGTAGGCCTGCAGCTCCCTGAGCGGCTCGCTGCGCGGCGTCATGGCCCGCATCGGGGTGCTGAACTGGCTCTGCCCGCCCGACCTGTGCAGGTAGACCACGAGGCCGCGGGCGACGTCGCGGGCGAGCGCGTGGCCGTGGTCCCTGGCCACCAGCGCGAGCGCGAGGTCCACGCCGGACAGCACGCCCGCCGAGGTCCAGACGTTGCCGTCCTCGATGTAGAGGGGGTCGGCGTCCACCTCGACGCACGCGTAGCGGGCGTCCAGCTCGCCGGCGGCCAGCCAGTGCGTGGTGGCCCGCCGGTGGTCCAGCAGCCCGGCCTCGGCCAGCAGGAACGCCCCGTTGCACACGGACGCGACCCGCCGCGCGCCCGCGGCCAGCCGGGCGACGGCCTCGACGAGCTCCCGGTCGCCCAGCTGCTCGGGGACCGACATCCCGCCCACGACCATCAGCGTGTCGACGGGCCCGGTGACCTCGCCGAGGGCGCGGGCCGTGACGGCGATCCCGTTGCCGGAGGGCACGGGACCGGCGCGCACGGCCGCCACCTCGACCTGGTAACCGTCCTGGGGCGCCAGCAGCGCCGCCGTCGCGAACACGTCGGACGGCCCGGCCAGGTCGAGCAGCTGGAAGCCGGGGAAGACCACCATGAGAACCCGTCGCTGCATGTCTTCATGCTGGTGGCGGGCCTGTCAAGGCGTCAACGACACAAATATTGCACATTACGCCATGAGCCCCCCGGGGCAGGACCGGGGGGCTCATGGGCTTGATGGGCTGAAAAAATCAGCCCATGTGCGGATAACGATGGTCGGTGGGCGGGACGAACGTCTCCTTGATCGTGCGGGCGTTCACCCAGCGGATCAGGTTGAAGATCGAGCCCGCCTTGTCGTTGGTGCCCGAGGCGCGGGCGCCGCCGAACGGCTGCTGGCCCACGACCGCGCCCGTCGGCTTGTCGTTGACGTAGAAGTTGCCCGCCGCGAAGCGCAGCCGGTCGGACGCCGACGCGATGGCGTAGCGGTCCTGGGCGATGATCGAGCCGGTCAGCGCGTACGGGGCGATGCCCTCCATCTGGTCGAGCACCGTGTCGAAGTCGCGGTCCTCGTAGACGTGCACGCCCAGGATGGGCCCGAAGTACTCCTTGACGAAGATCTCGTCCGTGGGGTCGGCCGACTCCAGGATGGTCGGCTTGACGAAGTAGCCGACGCTGTCGTCGTACGAGCCGGTGAGGACGTCGATGTTCGCGGCCGCCCGCGCCCGGTCGATGGCCTCCTTGTGCTTGGCGAAGGCCCGGGCGTCGATGACCCCGCCCATGAACGTCGACAGGTCGCCCGACACGTCGCCCACGGTCAGCGACTCGGCGGTGGCCACGAAGTCGTCGCGCATCCGGTTCCAGACCGAGCGCGGCACATAAGCCCGCGAGGCCGCCGAGCACTTCTGTCCCTGGTACTCGAAGGCGCCCCTGACCAGCGCCGTCGAGAGCACGGCCGGGTCGGCGGACGGGTGGGCCAGCACGAAGTCCTTGCCGCCGGTCTCGCCGACGAGGCGCGGGTAGCCGTGGTAGGAGGCGATGTTCTGGCCGATGGTGCTCCACAGGTGCTGGAACGTCGCCGTGGAGCCGGTGAAGTGGATCCCGGCCAGGGCCGGGTGCGCGAGCGCCACCTCGGAGACGGCCTGGCCGTTGCCGGTGACCATGTTGATCACGCCGGGAGGCAACCCGGCGGCCTCCAGCAGCCGCATCGTGAAGTGCGCGGCGAACTGCTGGGTGGGCGACGGCTTCCAGACGACGACATTCCCCATCAAAGCCGCAGAAGTCGGCAGATTTCCGGCGATGGCGGTGAAGTTGAACGGCGTGATCGCCAGCACGAAGCCTTCGAGCGGGCGGTACTCCATCCGGTTCCACACGCCGGGCGACGAGATCGGCTGGTCGGCGTAGAGCTGGCGCGCGTAGGCGACGTTGAAGCGCAGGAAGTCGATCAGCTCGCAGGCCGAGTCGATCTCCGCCTGCTGCACCGACTTCGACTGGCCCAGCACGGTCGCCGCGTTGAGCGTGGCCCGCCACGGCCCGGCCAGCAGGTCGGCGGCCTTGAGGAAGATCGCTGCCCGCTCGTCGAACGACAGGGCCCGCCACGCCGGCGCCGCCCGCAGCGCCGCGTCCACGGCGTCCTGCACGTCCCGGGCCGTAGCGTCGTTGGTACGGCCCAGGACGGCAGCGTGGTTGTGCGGTTGCACCACGTCGATGGGAGCGCCCGCGCCGAGGCGCTGCTCGCCGTCGATCGTCATGGTCAGGTCGATCGACGACCCGGCCAGCTCCTTGATGCGGTCCTCCAGCGCCGACCGCTCGGCGCTGCCCGGCGCGTACCCGTAGATGCGCTCGTTGGCAGGAACGGGGACGTTGCTGATGGCATCCATTACTTACCCCCAAGGGCGCGAAGGAAGAAGGCGACGTTGGCGGGGCGCTCCGCGAGGCGGCGCATGAAGTAGCCGTACCAGTCGTCGCCGTAGGGGACGTAGACGCGGACCGTGTGGCCGGCCCCGGCCAGGGACTCCTGCAGGTCGGTCCGGATTCCGTAGAGCATCTGGAACTCGTGGTCGCCGATCGTCCGCCCGAACCGGTCGGCGAGCACCTCCGTGATCGCGATCATGCGATCGTCGTGCGTCGCCACCATGGGATACCCCTTCCCCGCCATGAGGATCCGCAGGCATCGCACGTACGCCTTGTCCACGGCGCCGCGGCCCTGGTGCGCGACGGAGGCGGGCTCGCGGTAGGCGCCCTTGACCAGGCGCACCCTGGAGCCCTCGGCGGACAGGTCGCGGCAGTCGGCCTCGCTGCGGAACAGGTACGCCTGGATCGCCACACCGGTCGACGGGTAGTCCTCGCGCAGCTTGCGCAGGATCGTCAGCGTCGAGTCGACGGTGGTGTGATCCTCCATGTCGAGCGTGACGGTCGAGCCGTTGCGCGCCGCCGCGGCGCAGATCTCGCGGGCGTGTTCCAGCGCCATCGCGTCGTCGAGCCGCTGCCCCACGGCCGACAGCTTCACCGACACCTCGCCCCTGACGCCGAGGTCGAGCGGCCTGACGGCGTCGAGCAGCGTGAGGTAGGCGTCCGCGGTGGCCTCGGCGGCCCGCGCGTCGCGCGTCTCCTCGCCGAGGTGGTCGACGGTGACGGCGAGTTTCATGTCGCGCAGGCGCTCGATGGCGTCGCGGGCCTCCTGGACGCTCTCGCCCGCGACGAACCGATCGACCACCTTCCTGGTGAGCGGGAAGGCCGACACGGCACGACGTACGACGCCGCTCCCGGACGCGGCGAGGAGCACTTGACCCAGCATGCCTCAAGTCTAAAAACGCAGCTCAGCGGGGGCCATCGACGTGCGTAACGGCCGATGTGGCAGGCTGTCATACAAATGCACAACACGGCAGACCTGCAAGAGATCGTCGACGAGATCGCCGCCCGGCTGGGGGCGTCCGCGACGCTGGAGGACCGCTCGTTCCGGCTGCTGGCGTACGGGGCGCAGCACGGCGACATCGACACGGTCCGCCAGGAGTCGATCCTGCGCCGGCGCGCCACCGGAGAGGTGCGCGACTACTTCGAGCGCTACGGCATCGCCAAGGCCCCCGGCCCGATCCGGATCCCCGCCGACGCCGAGCTCGGGGTCCTGGCCAGGGTGTGCTGGCCGCTGCGCCACGGCGAGGTCACCTACGGCTATCTATGGCTGCTCGACTCGGGCTCGCTCACCGCGCTCGAACCCGTCGCGCCGCTGGTGGCCAGGGCCGCCGCCGCCCTCGCCCAGGAGGCCAGGAGCCGGCAGGACCTCGGCCGCGGACTGCTCGCCCTCTTCTCGGCCGACCCGTCCGAGCGGGCGGGCGCGGCCATCGAGGTGCCGGGCCCCGTCGCGGCGATCGCCGTACGCGAGTCGGCCGAGCGCCTCGCCGCCCTCTGGACGCTGCCGCGCGGCGTCCTGGCCCGCCCCGGCTCGCCCGTCGCCCTGCTCGCCCCCGCCCACCTCGCGGGCGAGGTGGCGCAGACCCTGCAGAGCGCGTACGGCACCGCCGCCGGCATCGGCGCGCCCCGGGCGGACCCGGCCGACGCCTGGCTGAGCTGGCGCGAGGCGCGCCACGCCCTGCGCGTCGCCGAGCACTTCCCCCGGTACGCGCCCGTCGCCCGCTGGGAGGACCTGGGCGTGCACCGCCTGCTGGCCAGGCTCGGCCAGGCGGACCTGCGCGAGCTGGCGGCCGAGACCGCGGTCCTGGACGGCGAGCTGGCCGAGACCATGGAGGCCTACCTCGACCACGGCGGCCACGCCCAGAAGACGGCCGCCGAGCTCGGCATCCACCGCCAGACGCTCTACTACCGGCTGGGCAAGGCCGAGCGCCTCACCCACCGGGATCTTTCGGACGGCGACGACCGCCTGGCCGTGCACCTGGGGCTCAAGGCCGCCCGGCTCTGCGGATCCTGACCATGTCAAGGTCCCGGGTCATGGTGCCGGCAGGCGGCTGCTGCCGCCTGCCGGGGTTTCGGTGCTTCAGGCGCAGGCCGCCTCGTACACCCGTACCAGTTCCTGGCTCACCCGCTCCCAGGAGTAGCGCGAGCGCGCCCGGTCGGCGCCGGCGTAGCCCAGCGCGGTCCGCAGGGTGGGGTCCCACAGCAGCTCGCGGGCCAGCCGCGCGGTGCGCGCCGGCCGGTCCGGAGGCACGAGCAGCCCGGTGACGCCGTCGATGACGGAGTCCAGGTGGGCGCCGACGGCCGAGGCGATCACCGGTACGCCGCAGGCCATCGCCTCCAGCGCGACGATGCCCGTCACGGCCTCGCGCGGCACCGACACCACGGCGTCCGCGCTGCGCATGAGCTTCGGCACGGTGGACCGCTTGACCTGGCCCAGCAGCGTCACCTGGTCGGCGACCTCGAGCTGCTCGGCCAGCGCGCGCAGCCGGCGGGCGTCCTGGTCGGTGTCGAGGTCCTCGGGCTCGGGCCCGCCCGCGATGACCAGCTCGACGTCGCCGAGCCCCGGCAGCGCCCGCACGATGGTGTCCGCGCCGCGATCCACCGTCAGCGGCCCGACGTGCAGGAGCCGCTTGCGCGCGCCCTTCGTGGCCACCGCGCCGCGGCGCTGGAAGCGCTCGGTGTCGACGCCGTACGGGACGACGGCGATGTGGTTGCGCGGCACGCCCAGCCGGATCAGCGCCGACTCCTCGTCCCCGGAGCCCGCGATGACCGCGCTGGCCCGGCGGCCGAGAGCCAGCTCCAGCTCCTTGTGCATGGCGTCGACCGTGTGGAACGTCTGCGTGACCGGCACCCCCAGCCCGTTGGCGCCCGCCACCGCGACCAGACCACCGGTCCACGAATGCGCGTGGATCACGTCGGGCCGGTCCTGGCTCCACCGCCGCATCAGGTGCTCGCCGACGTCGTTCAGGTACGGCACGACGCCGTCGGCCGACAACTCCTCGGCCGGGCCCACGTCGATCTGCTCCAACGTGACCCCCGGGGCCACCCGCGTCTTGGGCTTGCCCTCAATGCTGTCACGACGGGAGTAGACGGTGACGTGGTGTTCGCGGCCGAGCTCGCGGGCGACGGAAAGGATGCGGTCACGCCGGTTGCTCTCGGTGGAAGCTACGATCGCGATATTCATGGCACACCTCAGCGAAGAAAGACTGAAAGGTGCGCCTGCGTCTTAGGCACATGTCTACGCTTCTGACCATACCCAGGTTTGACTCGATCGCAAACCCCCAAAAATCAGACATCCTGACTTCGCAGGTCAGACACCCCGCAGCGCGAGGATCACGATCTCGTCCCACACCTGGCCGCCCGAGAACGCGTGCCTGTCGGCCTCCAGCGCCTTGACCACGGTGGACGGCGACTGCCCCGCGCACCGGCCGAGCACGTCGGCCAGCCGCTCCTCGCCGTACGGCTCCCCCAGGTCGTTCCTGGAGGAGATCAGCCCCTCCGAATACAGCACCAGCGTCTCGCCCGCGGCCACCGTCAGCCGCTCCACGCTGGTCTCCGCCTCGGGCGCGAGGCCCAGCGGCACGCCGCCGCCCGCGGCGAAGCGCACGCCGCCGTCGGCCTGCAGCAGCGCGGCGGGATGGTGCCCGGCCGACGACAGCCTGATCTCGCGCCCCTTCACGAAGCCCGCCACGGCCATCACGAACATGCCGGCGCCCTGCGCGACCAGGGCCTCGTTGACCTTGCGCATCACCAGGTCGGGGTCGGACTCCCAGGTGCCCAGCACCCGCAGGCCACCGCGTACCATCGCGCTGACCGACGCGGCCTCCTCGCCCTTGCCGACGGCGCCGCCCAGCGCGAACCCCCACCCGCAGGACACCGGGAACACGTCGTAGAACTCGGCGCCCACCGACGCGCCGGGATGGTAGACGGCCGCCGCCTCGTAGCCGGGCACGTCGGGCAGCTTGCGGGGCGCGACGCTCGCCGACAGCGCGTCCGCCGCCCGCGAACGGTCCTGGAAGCTGGTCTGGGCCCGTACCGCCAGCCCGAGCTGCAGCCCCACCTCCTGCATGACGGCCAGGTCGGCCAGCGCGAACGGGCGCCGGTCGTGCGCGCGCACCAGCGTGAGCACGCCGTCGCCGGAGCCGATCGGCACGCACAACATCGAGCCCGCGCCCATCGCCGTCAGCAGCGGCCCGTCCGCGCAGAACCCCAGCAGGCCGTCGTCGTCCAGCATCTCCTGCACCACGCCGGAGCCGCGCTCCAGCACCTGCATCACGACCTGGCTGCCCGCCGGATCCGCGGATTCCACCTGCCGGACCAGATCGCCCAGCGGATGGTTCTTCGGCGCCACCACGACCGAGCGGCGCGGCACCCCGCCGCGCACCATGTCCGCGATCACCCAGTCGGCCCACTCGGCCGCCAGCAGCCGCGTCGCCCTCGGCAGCGCGACCGGGCGCAGCAGCGTCTCCTCTTCGAGCAGCAGATTGGCCATCTTGACCAGCAGGTCCTGCCGCTTGGCCGCCGCCAGCAGCAGCGCCCCGTCGGACTGCTCGGGCCGCCCCGCGCCCGGCTCGGGCAGCTGCACCTCGGTCGGCAGCGCCACCGCCGCCACCATCTGCTGCGGCTCGCCCGGCATGGTCATCCTGGTCAGCGCCAGCTGGACGGTGTGCGTGCGCCCCTGATGCGCCAGCCGCGTCGCGAACGCCGACGGCTGGCCCGTCTGCAGCACCGCCGTCAGATGCGACCGGAACGCCGCCCGCCGCGACACGTCCACCAGCAGCGGGAACGACCGGCCCACCAGGTAGCCGTCGGGGCTGCCGAGCATCTGCGAGGTCTCGGGGTTGATTCGCCTGACCACGCCACCGCTGTCCAGCACGATGACCGGCACCGGAAAGGCCCGGAACACCTGCCGCAGCAGCTTCAGCTCCCGCTGCGCGCCGTCCTTCTTGCCGCCCGCCCGCTTGGGCGCCTTCTGCAGCGCCTCGCGGGCCTCGGCCAGCAGCTCGGCTGCGGTGTCTAGCTCGGCGAGGGCTGCGTCGAGCGTGGGCGCGAGGTCGGCGGGATAGGCGGTCCGCGCCTCGCGAAGCGAGGAAACGCGTCCGGCCAGCGCGTCCAGCGCTTGTTCGAGGTCCGGCATGGTCACCCTCTGACGCTACGTCACAAGGGATATGGGAGGCCATATCGGGTAGGGGCTTCCTGCTATGAAATCAACTGCGATGATCACCCCCGGTCTCGCCCGCGACCTCGCCGCACTGGGCCGGCTGGGCGAGGACACCTCCACGGAACGCGTGCTGCGCGACCTCACCACGGCGCTGGCCGTCGGCGTACCGGGCTGCTCGGGAGCCTCGGCCGAGCACTGGCGCGACCACCGGGTGCTGGTGTCCGGCTCCCACAGCGAGCTGATCATGCTCGTCGAGGGCGAACGCGCGCTCGGCGAGGGCCCGTCCGTCGAGGCCCGGCAGAGCGGCGGCCGCGCCGGCGTGACCGACGTCCTCAACGAGCCCCGCTGGCCCCGCTACGACGCGCTGGCCAGCCGCTGGGGCGTGCGCTCCGTGCTGGTCGTCCCCATCGACGTGGCGCCCGCCCTGCTGCTGGTCGGCCTCTATTCGGTACGCCCCGGGGCGTTCTCCCCCCAGAGCGCCCACTCGCTGGCCGACATGCTGACCGAGCAGGTCGGGGTGGCGATGGCCAACATGTGGGAGTTCGAGGAGGTGCGCACCGACGCCGCGCAGCTCCAGGAGGCCCTCGCCGGACGGGCGGTGATCGACCAGGCCAAGGGCATCATCATGCAGACCAGCGGATGCACCGCCGAGGCCGCGTTCGAGGAGCTTCGCAAGATCTCCCAGCACCACCAGGTCAAGGTGGCCGACCTCGCCAGGCTCTTGGTCGACGAGCACCAGCGCAAGTCGAGACGCTGACCTCCGCGGCCCTGCCGCAGCCCTCAGCCGATGGCCGCCAGCGCGTCGTCGAGCGTGTCGTAGAGGGGCAGCCGCTGCGCCAGCCCGGTGATCCACATCACCTTGGACTTGGAGTATTCGACCCCGATGAGCGCGAACCTGGCGCCCGACGCCAGGCTCGTCTGCCAGTGGTGGACGATGAGCCCGAGCGCGCGAGAGTCCATGAACGTGACCCCGGCCAGGTCAAGAATCAGGTCCGACCCCGCCAGGGACAGGTAGTCGGCGAACTGCTCGCGGGTCGTGGCATCGAGCACGCCGTCAACCTTGATCACGGTGATCTCGTCCACCGTCGACGACGTCAGGGTCAGGGCCGCCACGGGCCCCTCACCGTTATCCGGCATTGTCACGGAGCAACCCTACTGTCACCACAGGAGGGAGGAATACTTCCCGCGATACGGGGGACACTTGATGCGGAGTCCAGCAGCGGGCTTTCGTCTCGAGAGTTGAGCGAGGCGTGCCTCTGCCTGGGCTTTTTTGCTGGGAGAGGGCGCCTGCGACCCATAAGAGGAGCAGCGATGGCTGTGCAGGAATACGTCCTCGAGGAGATGACAGCGGAAGAGCTCCTGGCCGAAATGGTCAGGGAAGAGACCCCCGACAGTCACAGAGAGCGACTGCGGGAGCGCATCGTCGAGATGCACCGGCCGCTCGCCATGGAGATCGCCCGGCGCTACCGCTACCGCGGCGAGCCTTTGGAGGATCTTCTCCAGGCCGCGTACGTCGGCCTGATGAAAGCCGTCAACGGCTTCGACCCGACCCTCGGCCACGCGTTCCGGGGCTACGCGGTCGTCACGATGACCGGCGAGGTCAAGCGCCACTTCCGCGACCGCACCTGGGCCATCCGGGTGCCGCGGCTCTACCAGGAGCGCCGCTCGGAGCTCAACCGCCTGGTCGCCGACCTCAGCCAGGACCTCGGCAGGTCGCCCACCGTGGCCGAGCTGGCCGCCAAGATGAACATCACCGAGGAGGACGTCCTGCTGACCCTCGACGCCTCCGCCGCCTACAGCACCCTGTCGCTCGACGCGCCGCTCGGCACCGACGACGACGCCGCCTCCCTCGGCGACGTCATCCCCGAGGACGACGACACGCTGAGCACCATGGTCGACCGGGAGGCCGTCAAGCCGCTCATCGACGCGCTGCCCTCCCGCGAGAAGCACATCCTGCTGCTGCGGTTCTTCGGCAACATGACGCAGGCCGAGATCGCCGCCGAGTTCGGGATCTCCCAGATGCACGTCTCACGTATCCTCCGCAAGGTTCTCGACCAGCTGCGCTCCGAGCTGGTCGGCTGAGAAGAAGGTCGCCGGGTGAACGAGGACGGAGAGCCTCAGTCGGGCTACACGAGCCCGCCGCCCGGCGCGCCCGTGAAAGAGCTGCGCTTCCGACTGCCGGACCTGCCACAGGTCCGGCAGTTCGCTGAGGACGAGGCCCGCGACGCCGGCATGCACGAGGACGTCATCGAGGACTTCGTCATCGCGGTCAACGAGGTCGCCACCAACGCCGTCACCCACGGGGCCGACCGGGCCTCCATGCGTACCTGGACGGTGAACGGCGACCTGATCGTGGAGGTGCACGACGGGGGCACCTGGAAACCCGGGCCCAGACCGGGCGCGGTGGGCGGGATGGGGCTGTGGGTGGCCCGCCTGGTGTCGGCTGACCTGACCCTGCGGGTCGGGAACGGCGGCAGCACCGTCATCATGCGCTTCCCCGGCAAGGAGTGACGGGAGGCCGCCGTCCTCGGCGACCTCCCGTTTTCTTGGGGCCTCACCGGCTGGGGCCTTTACCGGTGGGCCCTTGGCCGGCTCCTACCTGCGCGCCCGGCCACGCCAGTTGCTGTAACCGGTACGGATTCCGGCCGTGCCGACGCCCGCCTGATGCAGGGCCAGCAGCGTCAGGCCGAGCAGGACGAACGTCATGCCGGAGAATCCGCCGGGGATCCGGGCGCCGACCAGGTCGAGCAGGAACCCCAGTCCGAAGATGATCGCTGCGACTACCGCGAGCATGTCGTCACCTCCTTCCCCAGGTCTGGAGCTGGGTCGTCTGGGTCTGTGTTTGCCGGCCGGAGAGGGCGAGCAGGCGTTCCAGGACGCTCCGGTAGTCGCGCAGCGCCAGGCGCATCTGCTCGGTGTCGGCGGCCTCGGTGTCCTTCCAGCGGTCGCGCAGGCCGTTCGTACGGGTGGCGAGGCTGCTGGTGAGGGCGTCGACGACCTCGCCGACCAGCCCGTCGGCGCGCCGCACGGCCTCGCCGGGGTCGTCGACGAACGACGCCTGCAGGTCGCGCCAGCGGGCCTGCACCTGGTCCGGATCCTGGTCGAACAGGACGACGTCCTCGGGGGCGGCGTGCGCGGGGATCTCGCCCGGCTCGGTCTCCGGCCCGGCCGGCATGTCCTCGGCGGTTCTGGCGTAGGGGTCGCGGTACGTGCCGTCGTCGTACTCGGCGTCGTACCCGGCCGTGGACGGCGTCACGGCGCCGGGCACGGCTGCGGCGTACTCGTCGCCGGCACGCGGACTGTGCCTCTCCGGCTCGCCGTCGCCCGGGACACGGTCATCGCCCGCGACACGGACGTCGTCCGAGCCGTCGTCGGCGAGCCTGCGATCGTCCGCGTTCCCATCGGCGCGGGCGTCCTCATCGGCGCGGGCGTCCTCATCGGTGCGGGCGTCGAAGCGCTCGCCGGGACGCTCATCGGAGAGCCCGTCGTCTCGGAGGCGCTCATCGCGCTGGGCGCGCTCCTCCTCGCTGCCACTCCTGGGGGTGCTGGGGGTGCTCATGTCCTCGTTCACCGTCCTCGTGTGGTCTCCTGCAGCAGTTCCTCGAACAGCGCGCGATAGTGCACCATGGCCTGCCGCAGGTCCTCCGTGGAGGCCTCCTTCCTGGCCGCGCGCCCGCTGATCTCGTGGGCCGTCCGGTAGCGGTCGAGAGTCTTCGCGTGCCCCACCGAGAGGGTGGACAGCCGCTCCTCGTAGTTCTCCGTCGGGTAACCCCGTTCCGCCATGACCGCGGTGACCAGTTGATCGGCCTCGGTCACCGCGAACCCGGGTGCGTCGACGAAGCGCTCCTGCACCTCGGTCCACTGGTTCGCGTAGGTGTCGCGCGACTCTTCCGTCAGGGGATGGATGCCGAGCTCCGCATGCCGGCGCTCCCGGTCGAGCAGCTCCTGCTCGGCCTCGTGGCGGGTGTCGTGCTCGGAGACTATGCGTTCGTACTCCGGGCCGAAACGTTCGCGGAGATGGTCGCGGCGCCTCTGCTGCAGCACGGCGTAACCCACTGCGACGAGCGCCACCACCACGACCGCGACGACGGCCACCCAGATTAAGGTGGTCATGTTGTTCGCCTCCGGTCTCTGTCTTGAGACCAGCGACTGCCCTCGAACAGGTGGGTCGAAACTCCCCGCCTCAGCGGGCTTCCAGCGCCTCCCGGGCCGCGGCCAGCACGGCTGCGACATGTGAGCCCGTTGGTGCGGCGGGGATCTCGCTGAACCCTTCAGCCGCGTCGTACCGCACGTCGAGCCCCGCGTCGACGAGCCGCTGAGCCCACCGCAGAGCCGTGTTCAGCCGCTCGGCCGCGGGCGGCTTCCCCTGCGCGGCCGCCGACAGATTGCGCAGATTGGTGGCGGGCCCGGACTGGGAGTGCTCGCGGGCCAGCTTCCACGGCACGGCACGGCTGTGGTCGAGCATCGGCTTGGCCAGCCCGGCGGCCCGCTTGGCCTGCAGCACCCCGGACTCGCTGACCCCGAAGTGCGCGGCCAGCTCCTGCACGTTCATCCCTTCGGCCACCAACCTGGCCAGCTCCCGCCGATCGATGGTCGGTTTCCGCCCCACTCGGCCCCCTCCGCCCCAGCTCTCCGTGTACGCGTGCACCTCCGATGTGCGCTAAGGTTATGACGTCCCGCTCCGCAAGGAGCGGCCGACACGACCGGGACGTAGCGCAGCTTGGTAGCGCACTTGACTGGGGGTCAAGGGGTCGCAGGTTCAAATCCTGTCGTCCCGACCAGATATCGCTGGTCGATGAGGGTGTCACTCGCCAGGGTGACACCCTTTCTCATGCTTGAGCGGCGTCCGCCGCGGCTGTCCGCCGGCGCTCGGCCAGGCGGCCCCATGCCGATACGACCGTGATGGAGACGATCAGCAGCACGACGCTCCCCGCGATGTCGAGCACGTAGTGGTTGCCCGTGGTGAGCACGACTGCGACCATACCCAGCGGAAAGATCCACGCCAGCAACGCCGGCCGTGGGTGGGAGTCCCGCAGCGCGGACCACACGGCGTACGCGCACCACAACGACCACCCCACGTGCATGCTCGGCATCGCCGTCAGGTTCTGGCCGTTCCCGATCTCGCGTGAGGCGTGGCCGCCCAGGAGGTCGTGCTCGGCGATGATGTCGACGACGCCCGGCAGGGCGAACCGTGGGGGCGACATGGGCACCGCCCAGTAAACGGGCAGCACGAGGACGAGCATCGCGACGAGGGTCCAGCGGACCTTGGCGTAGACAGCGGCGTGCCGGACGAAGACCCACACCAGCACGCCGATGACCACGAGGTAGTACAGGCGGTAGTAGTACACCGCCGGCTGGATGAGGGCCGGATGCTCGGTCAGCCACTGGTTCGCCCTCAGTGCGATGTCCAGGTGGAGGGCCCGTTCCATGGACTGCAGGGCCAGAGCGTTGGCGGTGGCGGCCGCGGTGTCGTTCCCGGCGGCGGCGTGAAGCAGTGCGAAGAGCAGGATCACGAGCAGCAGGCCGGCCACTTCGACCAGCGGGGCGGGGCGCCCGCCCACCCTCCCGGCGAGTGCGGCCGAGCGGGCGCGCGCCACCAGGCGCGATAATCGGCCGGCGGCCACCTCACGCGGGCTCACGCGAGTCACCCTAACTCACCGCTCCGGCATGGAACGTGTTACAGAACGACCACCTCAGCCACTTCCGCCACCTCAACAACTTCCGGCGGCCTCACCGCCCCGGTAATCTTGCGGGATTCTCTGACTCCGGTGGAAGGTCGTCGTGAGCTCCGGTGCTCGCCATGCCGATCAGCGCGCTCGGGCTGGGCTTCGACTTCTTCCTGGCCGGACCCGTGGAGTGACCGCCCCAGGGCCGCTGCAGGTCCTGCACCCCTCAACCCCCCAGGAGGTAGAGCCGTGGGCTCTGGCAAGAAGACGTGGACGGCAGCGTTGCTGGCCACTGCTGTGCTGGCGATCACCGCGGCCTGCGGCAGCGAAGGCGCCGACGGTGCGATCACGTTACGTTTCTCCTACTGGGGCAGTGACGCGCGGCAGAAGATGACGCAAGAGGCGATCAAGAGGTTCGAGGCGAAGAACCCGGACATCGACATCGAGGAAGAGTTCTCCGGCTTCGGCACCTACTACGACACGCTGGCCACGAAGGTCGCGAGCGACGAGACGCCTGACGTCATCACCCTTGAGATCCGCGGGCTGCGGGAGTACGCCGAACGCGGCACGCTCGCCGATCTGTCCAGCGCGGTCGACACCGCCGACATCGACGCCAAGGTGCTGGCCACCGGCGCCATCGACGAGAAGCAGTTCGCCATCCCCACCGGCGTCAACGCCTGGTCCCTGGTCGTGGACCCGAAGGCGATCAAGGACGCGGGGCAGAACCTGCCCGACGACACCACGTGGACCTGGGACGAATACGCCGAGCTGGCGGCGAAGATCACCGCGAGCACCGGCGGCAAGGTCTACGGCACGCAGCAGGCTTTCAACCCGGCGTTCCTGCAGATCTTCGCCGCTCAGCGGGGCGAGTCCCTCTACAAGGGCAACAAGATCGGCGTCTCGCCCGGGACGCTCAAGGCGTGGTGGGCGGTCCACCAGAAGCTGATCAGGAGCAAGGGCTCTCCTGACGCCGCCAAGAGCATCGAGCTCGCGACCCAGAGCGAGGACCGGTCGCTGTTCGCCACCCGCAACGGCGCGATGGGGATGTGGTGGAGCAACCAGCTCGGCTCGATCAACAAGGCGTCCGGCGGCAAGGAGGTGGACCTGCTGCGGATGCCCAAGGCGCAGGGCGCCACCGCGGGCGGCATGTTCCTGCAGCCCGCGATGTTCTACACCGCCTCGGCGAAGTCCGAGCATCAGGCCGCGGCGGCCAAGTTCATCGACTTCATGATCAACGATCCGGAGGCGGGCGCGATCATCCTCAGCGACCGCGGCCTGCCGGCCAGCTCCAAGGTGCTGGCGGCGGTCAGGGACAAGCTTCCGGAGACCGACAAGAAGACGCTGGCCTTCCTCGACAAGGTCAAGGGCGAGCTCACGGACTCGCCCGCCGCCCCGCCGAAGCGCGCCAGCGCCATCGAGGCCATCCTCACGCGGTACACGAATGAGGTCCTGTTCGGTCGGATGACGCCTGACGAGGCCGCTCAGAAGCTCATCACGGAGGCCAACGCCCTCATCGCGGGCTAGTGGGCTCGGTTCGCGGGGATGCGCAGGGCTGAGCGGTGGGCCCAGGTGACCCAGCGCCAGAGCCACTCGACGGGACCCTGGCGGTGGCGGCGCAGCCAGAGGGTGGCGAACAGCCACTGGGCGGCGAGGATGACCCCCGCGGCCGCGTACGCCGCCGTCAGGGATCGGCCGATCGGCAGGCCGAGGAGGTGACCGGCCGCCAGCACGAGGAGCGTGGCGGTCAGGTAATTGGTCAGCGCCATCCGGCCCAGTGGTGCGAAGAGGGCCGCCAGCGCCGGTCGCAGCGGCGTTCTGAGCAGGACCAGCAGGGTGCACACGTACACGCCGGCGAGCAGCAGATCGGCCAGGCTGGACGTGAAGGACGGCGCACCGGTCCCGTTCCGTGCCCACAGGGCTGAGGCCGCCCCCGCCGCGAAGGCCAGGCCCAGCAGGAGCGGCCCTCGAGTGGACCGCTCGAGGGCCTCGATCATCCCGTACCGGACCAGTGCCGAGCCCAGCAGGAACAGCCCGGCGATCATCAGGGGCCCGCCACCCCCGCCGATCAGCGCCGCCGCCACGAGCGCCGGGGCGAGGCCGGCCACGGCCCACCGCGGCAGCCAAGTGGAGGGCAGCAGCACCAGCAGGCCGACGACGGCGTACGAGGTCAGGATTTCGCCCCGCCACAGCAGCGAATGCGCGAGGCCGATCGCGAGCAGCGCCAGAAGCCGGCGCAGCAGGACGAGCCGCGGGCGGGGGACGCGGTTCGCGGCGGAGTCCAGCAGCAGCGAGAACCCGATGCCGAACAGCAGGGAGAAGATCGGGAGCCCGAGCCACGGGTCCCAGTCGCCCATGGGCTGCGTCGTGACGGCTCTGTCGCCGTTGGCTATCAGCTGGATGTTGGCGAGCAGGATCTCGCACAGCGTGAACCCGCGCAGGACGTCGAGCGCGGCGATACGCGGCCGGCCGGGGGAGGCCGTCGTCCCGGCGCGGGTGGAAGGGGCTCCGGGACCTCGGGCCGGTCCCGGAGCGTGATCTCGATAGGGCATGCACCTCATCCTGGGGACGGGGCCCGGTGCGGACATCGACCACCGGTGGGGGCTCGCGGTCCTCCGACGGTACTTTCGGCCGATCCTCGTTCTCGACGGTGCCCCACCGGGCCGTCGGTTCGTCCCGCTGGTCCGGGATGGGAGGACGCGTCAGGCGTAGGAACCCTCGACGAGATCGGCCACGATGCCGGGACGGGTGGGCTGCCAGCCGAGCGTTTCGCGGGTACGGGTCGCGCTGACGCGCTGGCTGATCGCCAGAGCCTGGGCGAAGCCCTCCCCGAGCTCCCGCGCGGCCTCCTCGAGCGGCCAGGGCTCGGCCGTCTCCTTGACGCCCGCCGACCTGGCCGCCGCCTCGGCCACGGCGGTGACGGGCACCGCCTCCTCACTGATGGCGTGGTAGACGGCCGCCTCCCCCTTCTCCAGGGCGGCCACGATCAGCTCGGCCACATCGTCCACGTGCACGAAGGTCCACGTCGGCGCGGTGCCGCCCGCGGTGACGTACACACCGGTCCCGCGCCGCGCGGCCTGGGCCTTCAGCAGCGCCGCGATGCCCGTGCCACGCCCGTGGACGACGCCGGGACGCACCACGGAGCCGCCGCCGCCGATCACCAGCCGCTCCACCTGGTCCCGGTACGCCACCAGGGGGATCGGGTCGGCCGGGCTGTCCTCGTCGGCCCCGTCGGTCTCGCCGAGCACCCACACGCCGCTGACGTAGACGACCTTCTGTGACGCTCCGGCGAGCACGCCGAGCGTGGCCAGGTCGGTCTCCTGGTCGCCGGTCAACTGGCCGGCGTGCACGATCGCGTCGAGGTCCGCGGTGATCGCCCTCTCCAGCGCGGCGGCGTCCGCCAGGTCCCCGTACCGGACGTCGGCCACACCCGGCACCCGCCGCTCTCCCTCCGCCGCGGGCCGCACGTAGGCCGCCACCTCATGCCCCTGCGCGACCAGCCGCTCCACCAGGGCGCCCCCGATGTACCCCGTCGCGCCAAGCACCAGCACCTTCATTGTCCCACCTCAAAAATTTCGACATTGAACATTTCCACGTAGGACGATAACCCACGACATCGAACATTTCAATGTCGTACGATTGCCGCCATGGGAGATGCAGTCGACGCGATCCTCGGGCAGTGGGCCCGCACCCGGCCCGACGTGGACGTGTCCCCGATGGGCGTGATCGGCCGGGTGTCGCGGGCCTCGCGGCTCCTGGAGCGGGGGGTCAAGGAGTTCCTGGGCGAGCACGGGCTGGAGGCGTGGGAGTTCGACATGCTGGCCACGCTGCTCAGGAACGAAGCCGACTCCATGTGCATGAAGGACCTGTCGGCGGCGGCCATGGTCAGTCCTGGCGCGCTCACCAACCGCATGGACCACCTGGTGGAGCGCGGGCTGGTCGACCGCTGGCCGGCGCCGGACAACCGGCGGATGACGCTCGTGGCGCTGACGGACGAGGGGCGGCGGGTGGCCAACGACGTCCTGGAACGTCACGCGGCCAACGAGGCCCGCCTCCTGTCCGGCCTCTCCCCCACCGACCGCGACGCCCTGGCCGACCTCCTCCGCAAACTCCTCGTCTCTCTGGGCGACACCGTGTAGGGGGCTGCTCCCGGGGCTCGGCACCTGCCTTGGGGCGGTCCGTCGAGGCTTCCCTTTTCTGCGCCTGTACGGCCCCGCATCCGGTGGCCCTCGCAGGGGCTACTCCGGAAGGTCGAGCTCGTCGTAGGTCGCCACCTGATCGGCCGGAGGCGCTTGGATGTCGATCGGCCGGCCCCACCGGGACAGGCGGACGTCGTCGACGTAATGGACGGGTTCGTCGCTCAGCTTGGGGATGCCGGGTTGCCTGGAGTCGCTGTGGCATCGGCGGACGAGCTGGTCCCGTCCGATCCAGAGCTTCCAGTCGACCCGGACACGGGCGTACTTGCCCGTGGGCCTGTGGCGTCCGGCGATACGGAAGTCGGGGTCCGCCTTGGCGAGCTCGCCCAGCGTGATGAACCCCTCGTAGAGGGTGGTGCGGGTGCCGTCGTACACGCCGGAGGGACGCTTGACCTTGGTGGCGGCGAGCAGGGCCTTGAGCGTGCCGGGATCGCTCAGCCGCATCTGGCCGCAGTACAGGGCGAGGGACTGCTTCTCCTCGGCGACCACCCAGCTCTTGCCTTCCGGAAGATGCTTGCGCAGGCCGGCCGACTGCTCGTAGGACCGGTCCGGGAAGAGGATGAGACGCTGGCGGTACTTGCCGAACATGAAGTCCTTGGGACGCAGGATCTCGCTCGCGACGATCCTCCCCCGGTCCAGCTCGTGGACTCCCGACTCCCGGAAGGTGCGCGGCTTTCCTTCGGACCTGGCGACCAGGACGTCCGAGAAGGTCACACCGTTGCCGCTCGTCAGCTGGCGGCGCAGCGCGGCGACGGGGTCGGCCGCGGCGGCGGCCGGCGACGTGACGATGGAGGTCACGGAGGTGATCGTCAGGGCGAGCGCCCAGAGCCTCATGCGGGTCGTCTCCTCGGGAGGTGAGCCATGCCGGGTGATCTTCGCAGGCCCAGATCTCGTTCCGGCCTCACCCACTCCACCAGCGCAACCGCCCGGGCCGCGCGCCTCGCATCACGGCCCGCAAGCACGGTCACAGGCCACCCCCGCGCGGTGAACGGGCGCGGCCTCGACCGGCTCGGGTCGCGCCCGTGCCCAGTCGCCGCTGCCGGGGCGAGGCGTTGCGCCGCGACCGGGTGGATTCGATTCGCGCCGCGTTTGTTGATCTTGTCCGGGCCTGTCCGTCGTATCAGAGTCGCATCAGAATGGCGGCCATGAGTCGCGAGGCCCTGGAGCAGTGGATGGCCGCCGTGGCGCGCGGCGACCTGGCGGACCCACCGGCCGCGGTGACGGTCGAGGACTGTACGGCCGCGGGCCTGGCGTCGTACGGGAGGTCCTACCGGCGCTCTCGCGGGGGTGTGACGTTTCGCGCTTACTTCGCCCCCGACCGGCGGCATCACGCCATGCTGCTGGCCGGGCCCGAGCTCCTGCTGTGGATGGACGGCCGGAGCGCGCCCGTCCCGACCGGCATCGGGGGCGAGCCGCAGGGCGCTGCTTTGGAGCGCTGGCTGGAGCATCGGTTCTCGATGGGCGGGATGGACGATCCGGTGCGGGTCCTGGCGATGTGGGCCTGGACGGGTGCGGCCGGGCGCGTTGCCGCGCGTGACGGTGACAGGTGCGGGCGGACCTACCCGGCTCCACCGGCCGGGGTGACGCCCGCCGAGTACGGGGAGATCGGCTGGGAGTTCACGGACGAGCGGTGCGCGTACAACTTCCTCGACACCGCGGGCAAGGGCGTGGTCCGCGTCGCCTTCGCGCCCGGCCTGCGGCGCCAGGCCCTGACGATCCGCGCTCCCGACTGGATCGGCGCGCAACTGTGGGTCGACGGCGAGCCGGTGCCCGTGCCGTGTGAGCGGGACTGGGGCCCGTTGTGCGACGAGCACGTCACGTGGCTGGACGACCGCTTCGTCCACGCCGAGGTGGGCGGCCTGTGGAGCCATCCTCTGTACGACTCCGTCAAGATGGATCTCCTCGGCGACATTCGCGGGCTGCTGATCTGGGACGCGGCGGAACGCGTCCGGCACCTCCACCTCCCGGCGCCGGACGAGGCGTGGACCAGCCCGGTCCTGCTACGGCGAGGCGATGCGTGGTGCATCTATCCGGACGGCGAGGCGTACCGGGCGGATCGTCCCGATCGCACCCTTCCGATCCCCCGCTGAGAGCCCGGCGCCCGCGCCGTTCGGAGCGATGGGAACCAGTGGGCCAGGCTGGGAGCAGGCGCGCGGAGTCGCCCGTGCTGACTCGCGCGACCCGGCAGCGGGTGAGCATCTCATCGGAGAAGAAGTTGCGCCGATATTTGGTGACGAACACCAAATGCGCGGTCAGTTCGTGAACGCAATGGCGACCAGTTCTGATTTCGGGATTCGGTTCTCACATCGGTGACATACACCAAATGACAAAATGCGGTTTGTGGAGCTGGAGAAACGCCACCGCGCTCATATGGCGCGCCTGGACTTGGACAGTCGCCAGTCAGCCATCCTGGATGGCCAGGCGCACAATGCGCGGGCGTTGTGGAACCTGCTGCACGAGTACTACACCTTCCGGCAGGGCCGCTTCGCCACGCTGAAGGACGGCGACGAGGCGATCCGGCAGGCGCGCAGGGACGTCGACTGGTTGAAGGACCTGCCTGCGCAAGCTTCCCAAGCTGTGCTCAAGACCCATCGGCAGGCGTGGGCGAACTTCTTCAACCCCGACCATCCCGCTGAGCGGCCGAAGTTCAAAGGGCGTTTTCGGTCCCGGATGGCCGTGGATGTTCCGCAGGGGCGGGATCTGCACATCATCCGGGTCAACCGGCGGTGGGGCGAGGTCAACATCCCCAAACTGGGCCGGGTCCCGTTCCGGTGGACCAAGAACCTGCCCGGCATCACCAGATCCTCCGCCGATGGGAAGGTCACCGGTGCCCGGCTGATCAAGGAGCCAACGGCTGGCACATCATCTTCCGCACCCAAACGATGGAGATGCCCCTGGCCCCGCATGAGGGCCCGGTGACCGCGATCGACCGGGGCATCACCGTCCCCCTGGCCCTGGCTTCAGGGGAGAAGATCCGCCACCGCGAGCAGTGGCTGTCGCACAAGGAGGCCGAGCGTCTGCTCCGGCTGGAACGCAAGGCCGCCCGCCAGAAGCGGGCCGCCAAGCCGGGACGGCCGACCTCGAACCGGTTGAAGAGAACCTATGACCAGATCGCTAGCCTGCGTGCGAGAGCCAAGCGCCGGGTGATCGACTGGCAACACCAGACCACCGCGAAACTCACCGACCGCTACAGCGTGATCGTGCTCGAAGGCCTCAAGGTCAAGAACATGATGGCCTCTGCCTCGGGCACTGTGGAGGAACCGGGGACGAACGTCGCCCAAAAGCGCGGCCTGAACCGGGCCATCGCCGGTGAGGCATGGTCGCGCACCGCCGAGTTCCTCGCCTACAAAGTCCTCGACAAGGGCGGGGAAGTCGCCTCCATCCCGGCGGCGAACACCAGCCGGGAATGCCACCAGTGCCACACGATCACCCAGGGATCACGCCAGTCCCAGGCCAGGTTCGTATGCAAAAACCCAGCTTGCGGGTGGATCGGCAACGCCGACACCAATGCCGCCCGCACCCAGATGTACCGGTACAACTCAGCCGTCGGACAGGCGGTAAACGGACGTGGAGGCCTTGCCGTACTGGGGCCTGTGAAGCGTCAAGCCACTCATAGCGGGACCGCACCCACCCCGCAAGGGGTGGCCGCGTAGCGGCCATGAGAATCCTCCCCGTTCACCGGGGAGGAGCATGTCAATCCTTCTTGGCGCGGGCCTCGGCCTCGGCGGCGTCCATGGCCTCCGCCTCCTCCGGCGTCGGGGCCGTGCCGCCCAGGTGGGCGGGCTGCCACCACACCCCCTGCGGCACCTCCGGGTACGTGCGCTGCGCCTGGTCCACCAGGCCCGACAGCCGCTTGTGCAGGTCGGCGGTGTGGTCGTTGACGTTCTCGCCGCGCTTGGGGTGCATCGGCTCCCCCACCACGATGGTCAGCGGGATGTGCCGTTGCGTGAGCTTGCGGGGCCGGCCCTTGGTCCAGAAGCGCTGGCTGCCCCACAGCCCGACGGGGATGATGGGCGTGTTGGTGGCCTGGGCCATGCGGATGGCGCCGTTCTTGATCTCCTTGACGGTGAACGACCGGCTGATCGTCGCCTCCGCGAAGACCCCGACGACCTCGCCGGCCTTCAGCATGCGCAGGGCCGTGGCGTAAGAGCCCGCGCCCGCCCCCCGGTCCACCGGGATGTGCTTCATACCGCGCATCAGCGGCCCGGAGATCCGGTGCTCGAAGACGTCCTGCTTGGCCATGAAGCGCACCAGCCGCCGCGAGGGCAGCGCGGCGAATCCCGCGAAGATGAAGTCGAGGTAGCTGATGTGGTTGCTCACCAGCACCGCTCCCCCGGTCTGCGGCACGTGCTCCGTACCCTCCATGTGGAACCGGACGTCGAGCACGCGAAACAGGGTCCGCGCGGCGGCGATCACCGGCGGGTACACGATCTCAGCCATGAGCAGAAGGTAGCCTACTCAGGCGGGTGCCACGGTAGTCGGGAGCCTGACCATCCCGCGCACGTTCCCGTGCGAGATGCGCCGGATGCCGTCCGGGTCGATCTCGTACGAAGGCGAGACGGCCTTCGTCAGCTCCTCCAGCGCCACCCGGGCCTCCAGCCGGGCGAGCGGACCTCCGAGGCAGTAGTGGCGGCCGACGCCGAAGCTGATGGACCTGGAGGTGTCGCGGCCCAGGTCGTAGACGTCGGGGTCGGGGAATACCGACTCGTCCCTGTTGGCGGAGCCGATCAGGATCCATACCTTGGCGTCGGCGGGGACCTCGACGCCGTGCCACTCGGCGGGCTCGGTGAGGCGGCGGGCGATGCCGTGCGCGGGGGTGTCGTACCGCAGCGACTCCTCCACCCACCCCGTGATCGCCCCGCCGAAGCCGGCGGCGCGCTGGCCGGGGTGGCGCCATGCCCAGTACCAGGCGGCGCCCAGCAGGTGGGTGGTGGTCTCCGAGCCGGCCCCGATCAGCAGGAACAGGAACGCCACGATCTCCTCGGGGCTCAGCCCGCCGTCGGCGACGAGCGCCGAGACGAGGTCGTCACGGGGTGCGGCCCGGCGGTCGGCGACGATCGAGGCGTAGTAGTCGCCGAGGGACAGGATGCTCCTGAGCCCCGTGTCCGCCATCTTGCCCTGAGGGTCATATTTCACGAGGATGTCGGACTTGCGGCGGACGTCCGCGCGATCGGACGGCGGCACCCCCACCAGCTCGGAGATCACGTCGAGCGGCAGCTTGGCCGCGAAGTCGCGGACGAAGTCGAACGTCCCCCGCTCGATGCCCTCCTCGATGTAGCCCCGCGCGATCTCCCTGATCATGGGTTCGAGCGCGGCCACCCGGCGCGGGGTGAAGGCCCGCGAGACGACGGCCCGCATGCGGGTGTGGTCCGGCGGGTCCATGGCCACGAACGACAGGTACGTACGCGCCTGCGGCCCCCACGCGGCCGGATCGAGCACGGGGCCGTGGTCGCTGGACAGCAGGGCGCTGTCGCCGAGCGCGGCGGACACGTCGGCGTGCCGCGACAGTGCCCAGAAGCCGTGCTCGGCGTTGTGATAGACCGGCGCTTCCCGGCGTAACCACGCGTAGACGGGGTACGGATCGTTGTTGACCGCCGGGTCGTAGGGGTTGTAGACGACCTCCATCCCGCCCACGCTACGACGCTTGCGCCCTCGTGAAAATGGGCAGATCTTCTCACCATGAAGAAGCTCATCAACACGGCCGACTCCGTCGTCGATGACGCGCTGAACGGCATGGCCGCGGCCCACCCCTCGCTGCGGGTGCGCGACCGCGTGGTCTGCCGGGCCGAGGGACCGCTGCCGGGCAAGGTCGGCCTGGTCTCGGGCGGCGGCTCGGGACATGAGCCGCTGCACGCCGGTTTCGTCGGGTACGGCATGCTCGACGCGGCCTGCCCCGGCGAGGTCTTCACCTCACCGGTCCCCGACCAGATCATCGACGCGACCAGGGCGGTCGACGGCGGCGCCGGGGTCCTGCACATCGTCAAGAACTACACCGGCGACGTGCTGAACTTCGAGATGGCCGCCGAGCTGATCGAGGACGTCGAGGTGGCCAGCGTGCTGGTCGACGACGACGTGGCCGTACAGGACTCCCTCTACACGGCGGGCCGGCGCGGCACCGGGGCCACGCTGTTCGTGGAGAAGCTCGCGGGCGCGCTGGCCGAGCAGGGCGCGCCGCTGGCCCAGATCGCCGCGGTGGCGGGCGAGGTGGACGAGCGCAGCAGGTCGTTCGGCATCGCCCTGACGTCCTGTACGACGCCGCACGCGGGCAAGCCGACCTTCGACCTGCCGGAGACGGACGTGGAGCTGGGCATCGGCATCCACGGCGAGCCGGGGCGGGCCCGGGTGCCGATGGTGTCGGCGCGCGAGCTGGCCGCGATCGCCATGGAGGCCATCCACGGCGACCTGCCGCTCCGCGGCGACCTGCTGGTCATGGTCAACGGCATGGGCGGCACCCCGCTCATGGAGCTGTACGTGGTGTTCGCGGAGGTCGCGGCCTTCGTCAGGGGCAAGGGCGCGCGGGTGTCGCGCTCGCTCGTCGGCAACTACGTGACCAGCCTCGACATGCAGGGCTTCTCCGTGTCGATCTGCCTGCTCGACGACGTGCTCACCCGCCTGTGGGACGCTCCGGTCGAGACGCCGGGGCTGCGCTGGGGGCGCTGATGGACACCGACGTGTTCGTGGCCTGGTTCGAGGAGGCTGCCAGGCTGGTGCACAGGGACCGCGACCGGCTGACCCGGCTGGACGCGGCGATCGGCGACGCCGACCACGGCACGAACCTCGACCGCGGCCTCACCGAGGTCCGCAAGACGCTGGCCGAGTCGCCGCCGGGGACTCCCGGCGAGGCGCTGGCCGCGGCGGGCGCGACGCTGATCCGCCGCGTCGGGGGCGCCTCCGGGCCGCTGTACGGGTCCGTGTTCCGGCAGATGGGCAAGTCGCTGGAGTCGCCGGTGACGCTGGCCGGGTTCTCGGGGGCGTTCGAGGCCGGGGTGGTGGCGCTCGAACGGCTGGGCAAGGCCGCGCTGGGCGACAAGACCATGGTGGACGCGCTGGTCCCGGCCTCCCGGGCGCTCGCCCTGGCCGTACGTGACGGGATCGGGGTGAAGGAGGCACTCGAACGGGCGGCCGAAGCGGCCGAGGAGGGGGCGAAGGCCACGATCCCGATGCAGGCGCGCAAGGGCCGGGCCAGCTACCTGGGCGAACGCAGCATCGGGCACGAGGACCCGGGGGCGGCGTCGGCGGCCCTGTTCATGGCGGCGCTGGCGTCGGTGGTGGCGTGATGAGCTGTCTTGGCCTCGGTGTTGGCGTGATGGGCGGGCCTGGTCTCGGTGGTGGCGTGATGGGCGGCCCCGGTGATCGCGCGATCCCGCGCGGAGCCGGGTGATGGTGGGGCTGGTGCTCGTCGCGCACAGCGCGGGGCTGGCGGCGGAGGCGGCGGCGCTGGCCCGCGGGATCGCCGGTGCCGACGTACCCGTGGCGGCCGCCGGGGGCACCGAGGACGGCGGGCTGGGCACGAGCCTGGACCTCATCGAGGCGGCGCTGCGCGGCGTCGACCAGGGTGACGGGGTGGTGCTCATCCCCGACCTGGGCAGCTCGGTGCTGACCGCCCGCCTGCTGGAGGAGGACGGGCGGGTGGTGGTGGCGGACGTGCCGTTCGTGGAGGGCGCGATCGCCGCGGCGGTGGCGGCGGGCGCGGGTGTGCCGCTGGCCGACGTGCTGGAGGCGGCCGAGGAGGCCCGCACCTACCGCAAGCTGTGAGCTCAGCGGGCGCCCGCGCCTACCGCGAGCTCTGAGCTCAGTGGCCCTTGAAGGCCTCCTCCAGCCACCAGGACCCGTGCTCCGCCGTGACCTTGGCGTGCACCAGGAGCGGCCGGTCGCGGGGCCCGTCCACCCATTCGGCCACGCCCGCCAGGTCGCCGGGCCCGCCGACCGTCACGGCGGCGCAGCCGTGACCCCGGGCGATGGCGGCGAGGTCGGCCGGTGGGAACGTGACCGTCCCGAGCGGGTGTCCGTGCGGCCCGAAGTGGTGGACCTCGGCCCCGTACGCCTCGTCGTCGTACACCACGATCACCATGGGCAGGCCGAGCCGGACGACGGTCTCCAGCTCCGCGATGCCCATGAGGGCGCCACCGTCGCCGAGCGCGGCCACCGGCAGCCGGTCCGGGCGGGCGATCGCCGCGCCGATCGCCGTCGCCAGGCCCAGCCCGATCGACTGGAACGCCTGCGTGAAGCAGAACCCACCCTCATCCGGGACATCCACGAACATCGACGGATATCCCATGAAATTTCCGGAATCGATGGCAACGATCCGCTCCCGCGGCAGGAGGTCGTCCAGCCCGATGCTGAGCGTCCGGGGGTCGATCCGGCCGCCGCCGCTCTCGTCCTCGTACGGCACGTCCCGCCAGCGCCCCTCGGCCCGCACGCGGGCGGCGAGCTCCGGCGACCGGTAGCCCGGGCGGGGCGCGACCTGGGCGGCCAGCGCCTCCGCTACCCGCGCCACGTCACCCGCCACGCCCAGGTCGGCGGGCACATGCGTCTTGAACGCCGCCGGGTCGAGATCGACCTTCACGACCTTCGCGCCCGGCGAGACGAGCGTGCCGTGGCGGGTGGTCCACATGTTCAGCGCGCATCCCCACGCGACGACCAGGTCGGCGCCGCGGATCAGCTCGGCGGCCAGCGGCGTCGCGAAGCCGCCGCTCACGTCGAGGTCCCACGGGCTGCCGCGGAACAGCCCCTTCGCGACGGCCGAGGTGGCCAGCAGGGCGCCCGCGAGGTCGGCCAGCTCCTCCAGCTCCCGCCGCGCGTGCCGGGCACCGCGCCCCGCGATGAACACCGGCCGCTCGGCCGCGCCGAGCAACCGCGCCAGCTCCCCCACCTCCGCCACCGAAGGACCCACCGTAGGAACCGCCGTAGGAACCGCCGAAGCGATCGCGGGCGGCATCACGTCGGCAGGCCCCTCGAAGGGGGCGGCCTGGACGTCGAGCGGCAGGTTCAGCAGGACCGTGCGCCGCTCCTCCACCGCCACCCGATACGCCTCGGCCACCCGCGACACGGCCTCCTCCGCCGAGGTGACGCGCATCGCCACCGCCCCCACCGCCGTCGCGAGCGCGGCCTGGTCGATGTGGAAGTTGGACTGGACCTCCGTGGCCTCCCCCGCCAGCACGATGAGCGGCGTACGGCTCTTGGCCGCCTCGGTCAGGCCGGTCAGGGCGTTGGTGAGCCCCGGCCCCTGGTGCACCGACACGACGCCGACCCGCCCGCTCATCCGCGCGTACGCGTCGGCCATGGTGGCGGCCCCGCCCTCGTGGCGGGCGGCGACGAAGCGCACGCCGCCCGCCACCAGGGCGTTGGTCACGTGGAAGTTGCCGCTGCCGACCACCCCGAAGGCGGTCCCGACGCCGCAGGCGGCCAGGGCCCGCCCCACGGCCTCCGCGACGATCAACGTTCCACCAGGGCCAGCACGCGCACGGGGCTGCCGGAGCCGCCCACGATGGGCAGCGGCGGCGCGACCACGACGGCGCCGGTCGCGGGCAGCCGGTCGAGGTTGCGCAGCTGGGTCAGGCCGTACTTGCCCGCCCCCAGCAGGAAGGAGTGGCACGGGAAGGCCGGGTCGAAGGAGTGGGCGGCGCCCGCGTCGGTGCCGACGGTCTCGACGCCGATCCCGGCGATCGGGCTCTCGGAGGCCAGCCACTTGGCGCACTCCACCGAGATGCCGGGCGTGTGGGGGCCGGAGGCGTCGGCGTTCAGGAAGGCCGCCTGGTCGGCGGAGCGGGTGTCCCAGCCGGTGCGGTAGAGCAGCCAGCCGCCGTCGGGCAGCGGGCCGTTGGCGCGTTCCCACTCCTTGACGTGGTCGATCTGGAGGAGGAAGTCGGCGTCCTTGGACGCCTCGGCGGCGAAGTCGAGCACGACGGCGGGCGCGATGAGGCTGCGCACGGGCACCTGGGAGACGTCCTGGCCGTCGCGGGCGGTGACCCAGTGGACGGGGGCGTCGAAGTGGGTGCCGGTGTGCTCGCCGGTGTGGATGTCGTTCCAGTACCAGGCGGGGCCGCGGTCGTCGTAGCGGCTGATCTCCTCCAGGCGGAACGGGATCGTGTTGCCGAACGGCTCGGGCAACTGGAGGATCGGCGTCTCGGACGAGAGGGGCGCCGTGAGGTCGATCACCTCGATCGCCCCGCTGCGCACGCTGTCAACGAAGCTCTGCAAGACCGACATGTCATCCTCCCGATGGGCTGTGGGGTGGGCTGTGCGCATCCTCCTACGCACACCCCACCACTGCCAACAACCTCAGCCCTTGAGTCCGCTGAAGCTCATCGTGGCCACGAAGTGCCGCTGCGCCAGGATGAACGCGAGCACGAGCGGCAGCACCGCGATCACGTTGCCGGCCATCAGCGCCGACCACTCGGTGTGCCGGGCGCCGGCGAAGGTGGCCAGCCCGAGTTGCAGCGTGTAGCCCGACTCCGACGAGATCGCGATGAGCGGCCAGATCAGGTCGTTCCAGGCGCCGAGCAGCGTGAACACCACCAGCGTGGCCAGCGCGGGCCGGGCCAGCGGCAGCACCACGCGGAAGAACACGCCCAGGGGGGAGCAGCCGTCGATGATGGCGGCCTCCTCCAGCTCCTTGGGCAGCGACAGGAAGAACTGCCGCATGAGGAACACCCCGAACGCCGACGCCAGCCACGGCACGATGGCCGCCCCCAGCGTGTCGATCAGGCCCATGTTCTTGAACAGCAGGAACGTCGGGATCATCAGCACCTGGGTCGGCACCATGATGGTGGCCATGACCGCCGCGAAGGCGACCCCGCGGCCGCGGAACTTGATCCGGGCGAAGCCGTACCCGGCCAGGGAGCAGAGCACCACGTGCCCGAGCACCGCCGACCCGGCCACGATCACCGTGTTGGCCAGCCAGAGCGGGTACTCGTCCTCGGTGAAGATGCGCCTGAACCCGTCCAGCGTGAAGTGCTCGGGCCAGAGCTTGGGCGGGTAGGTGTTGATGTCGGCGTCCGGCATGAACGCGGTCAGCGCCATCCACACCAGCGGCGCCACGAACAGCAGCGCGAGCGGCATCAGGAAGAGATGGGCGAGGCTGCGGCGCGTCACTTCGCACCCCTCCACAGGACCGCGCCCGACACGGCGAGCGTCACGATGAACAGGACGTAGGCGATGGCCGTGCCGTAGCCGGAGTGGAAGAGCTGGAACGCCTGCCGGTAGAGGTAGAACACGATGGTCGTCGTGGAGTCGAGCGGCTGGCCCTTGGTGGTGGTGTAGACGAGGTCGAACAGCTGCAGCGCGGTGATCGTCTGCCAGATCAGCAGGAAGACCGTGGCCGGCCGCAGCTGCGGCAGCACGACGTGGCGCAGGACGTGCCGACCGGCGCCGCCGTCCGCCCGGGCCGCCTCGATCAGCTCGCGCGGGATGTCCTGCAGGGCGGCCAGGTAGACCACGGCGGGCATGCCCACGCCGCCCCAGAGCGAGATCGCGACCAGGGTGAGCATCGCCTGGTCGGGGTCCTGCAGGAACCCCATCGCGGGCAGGCCGAGCGCCTTCAGCCCGGCGTTGACGATGCCGAAGTCGGGGTCGAAGACGAAGTTCGACAGGATGCCCGTGGCTGCGGCGGAGACGACGTACGGGACGAAGAAGCACGTACGGTAGAACCCGATGAGCCGGATCCTGAGGTTGAGCGCCAGCGCCAGCGCCAGCCCGAGCACCACCGAGCCGGGCACGAAGAGCACGGTGTAGAGCAGCGTGTGCCCGGCCGACGCGGCCAGCTCGGCGTCGCCGAGCATGTCGCCGTAGTTCGCCAGCCCGACGAAGTTGCCGCCGGTGAGCAGGTCGCCGTCCCGCAGCGAGAGCAGCAGCGCCCACACCGCGGGGAACAGGCTGAGCCCGACGATCACGAGCGTCGCGGGGAACACGAAACCCCACCCGGTCAGCTGGGGGACCAACCGGCTCCGCCGCGCGGACGGCGCGCTCACCCGCGCCGTCCTGCTCATCGTCGGGGCTGTCATCGCGAGCGCCCCAGCACCGCGTCGGCGTCGGTCGCGGCCTTGGTGAGGGCCTGCTGCGCGGGCGTGCCGCCGACCAGCGACTGGGCGATCGCGTTGCCGACCTTCTCGGAGAACTCCGGGTACGCCGGCAGGGGCGGCCTGGCCTGCTTGGCGTTCTCGAGGTTCGCGGTGAAGACGTCGATGCCGGGGAAGTCCTTGACGAACTTCTGGTACGCCGGCAGCGCGGTCGTGGCCTTGCGCAGCGGCAGGTTGCCCAGGCCGAGCGACCACCGGGCGTCCTGCTCCGGCCGGGTCAGCCAGGTCAGGAACTCGGCGGCGGCCTTGGCCCGGCGCGAGCCGTTGTCGAACACGACCCAGTTGTCCGGCCCGGCGACCGTCTCGTGGTTGCCGTTGTAGCCGGGCAGCACCTGCACGCCGTAGGAGATCTTGTGATCGATGATGTCCAGCAGCGCGTACGGCGCCGCCGCGATCATCCCGATCTTGCCGCTCTGGAACAGCGGCACGAACTTCTCACCATTTTGATCGAGATATACGGACTTATCCTGCTGGGCCATGGCACTCCACAGGTCGAGCGCCTGCGTCGCCTGCGGCGTGTTGAACGCCGACTTCTTCCCGTCCGGCGTCAGGATCGAGCCGCCCTGCTGCCAGATCATCGGCCAGAACCGCCACACGGTGTCCTCGAGACCGGTCACGGGGTACGCGGTGCCGTACACGCCGCCGCCGGTCAGCTTCTTCGCCGTGGCCCGGAAGTCGTCCCAGGTCCAGTCCTTGGACGGGTACGGCAGCCCCGCCGCGTCGAACAGCTTCTTGTTGTAGATGACGGCCAGGTTGTCGACCAGGGCGGGGACGCCGACGACCTTGCCGTTCACCTCCGACACGGCCCGCTCCGACGGCCAGAAGTCGTCCCACCCGAACCCGGGGGCCTTCACGGTGGCGGCCAGGTCGTACACCTTGGGGTTACGCGCCAGGTTCGGCATCCACGTGCCGTACATGTACGCGATGTCGGGCGCCTTGCCGCCGGCCAGCACCGCCTGGACCTTCTGCAGCATGTCGTCCACGTTCGTGGACCCGACGGCGGGCGTGATCTTCACGTCCGGGTGGGCCTTGGAGTACTCGGCGGCCAGCTCCTCGATGACCTTGGCCTGCAGCTCCGTCTGGCCGTGCCACCAGGTGATCTCGACCGGGCCCGAAGCGTCCTCGGAGGAGGAGCCGCAGGCCGTCACCAGCGCGGCGACCAGGACAAGCACCGCCGTGCTTTTCATGACAGGGCTCTTCATGACGGGGCTCTTCATCACCGGCTCCTGAGGGACTCGGGCATCAGCTCGCCGTGGGCCTCGATCAGCGCGCCGCACAGCTCGTCGATCTGCTCGACGGTGAGGGTGGCGGCGGTGTTCGGGTCGGCCATCATGGCGTGCCGGACGTGCTCGGGCCGCCCCTCGGTGACGGCGCGCACGGTCAGCTCGTTGACGTTGACATAGGCGCGGTTGAGCGCCACGCACTGCGCGGGCAGGTCGCCGACGGCCATCGGGCGGACGCCGAGCGCGTCGGCCACGCACGGCACCTCCACCACGCAGCCGTCCGGCAGGTTTGCGACCAGGCCCCTGTTCTGGACGTTCCCGTAGACGACCCGGCTGGTGCCGGTGGTGACGCTGTGGATGATCTGCGGGGCGTATTCCATGGTCCCCTCCACGGTGATCGGCCGTCCCGCGCGCAGCGCGTCGCGGGTGGCCTCGTACTGGCGCACGTTCTCCTCGCTGATGCCGATGTACGCGCCCACGGGGATCCGCAGGCGCTCGATCTCGCTCTCGTCGTGCAGGTACCAGGGCACGTACTCGGCCGAGTGCTCGCTCGTCTCGGTCGGGTAGTAGCCGAGCCTGCGGTACATGTCCACGCGCACCCGGCGCAGTAGGCCGGGGTCGCGCTCGATGGCCTCGTCCAGGCGCGGGTAGAGGTCCTGTCCGCCGGACTCGAAGCGCAGCATCCACGACTGGTGGTTGACGCCCGCCGCGAGGTACGACACCTCCTCCAGCGGCACCCCGACCAGTTCGGCCAGGTCGTGGGCGGTCCAGTAGATGGAGTGGCAGAGCCCGACGACGTTGCGCACGGGGGTGGCGGCGGCCAGGTACCAGACGTTCATGGCCATCGGGTTGGTGTAGTTGAGCAGCCACGCGTCCGGGCACACCTCGGCCATGGCCCGCCCGATCCGGTCGAGCGCCGGGAAGGTGCGCAGGGCGCGGAAGATGCCGCCCACGCCGATGGTGTCGGCGATCGTCTGGCGCAGCCCGTACCGGGCGGGCACCTCGAAGTCGACGCGGGTCGCGTCGATCATGCCGACCTGGATCATGTTGATCGCGAAGTCGGCGCCTTCGAGAGCCTGGCGCAGGTCGAGGTGGGCGGAGATCTTGACGGGCCGCCCGGCCGCGATGACGCGGGCGGCGGCCTCGGCGGTGTCCAGCCGCTCGGGGTGGATGTCGTGCAGCGCCACCTCGAACTCCCCCAGATCGGGGAAGGCGACCAGGTCCGCCAGCAGCCCTTGAGTGAACTCGACGCTCCCGGCGCCGAGAAAGACGATCTTCATAGGTCCTTCCAGGTGGGCTGGGCGGCGGTGCCGCCGGCGGCCTGGGTCGAAAGGGATCCGCAGGTCACGGCCACGCGCAGGCATTCGCGCAGGCTCATCCCGCGCAGCCGCGCGGCGAGGAGGCCGGCGTTGAAGCTGTCGCCGGCGCCGACGGTGTCCACCGGCTCGACGGGGACGGCGGGGGCCCGGGTCAGCTCGCCCGCCTGCCACGCCAGCGCGCCGTCGCCGCCGTCCTTGACGACCACGGTGGGGCCGAGCCCGCCGATCCGGGCCGCCGCGGCCTCGAGGCATTCGGGACCGGTGTCGAAGAGCCGGGCGGCCACGGCCCGGGCCTCGGCGGCGTTCGGGAGGAACACGTCCACCTCGGCCAGCACCTCCCCGAGCCCTTCCCACTCCCCGGCGGGGTCGTCGTTGGTGTCCAGCGAGGTGGTCGCGCCCGCGCGCCGCTCCTCCGCCAGGAAGCCCGGCAGTCCGGGCGCGAGCCCCGGTTGCAGGAAATATGACGACACGTGGACGTGGCGGGCCACATCGCGCGGCAGGTCCTCCACGGTCAGGTACGGCAGGCAGCCGGGCGAGGTGAGGATGGCCCGGTCCGAACCGTCGGCCAGCACCACGGTCATGGCCGTGGGCCGGGAGTCGACCACGCAGCGGGAGACGTCCACGCCCCGGTCGGCCAGGGCGTCCAGCACGAAGCGCCCGGCCGCGTCGTCGCCCACGCGCCCCGCGAACGCGGTCCGCAGGCCCAGCCGGGCCGCCCCGCACGCGGTGATCGCGCCGGACCCGCCGAGCACCAGGTCGCCGCCGGAGACGAGCTGTTCACGCTGGCCGTACGCCAACCCGCGCGGCGCTCCGGAGAGCACCACGTCGGGGTTGGCGTCACCGACGACCAGCAGGTCGAAGTCACGCGCCACGGCAGGGCACGCGGTACGCGTCGAGCTCGTACTTCTTCTTCAGCGAGTTGAAGTTCTGAGCGTTGGACTTGGCGCAGAAGGCCGAGGTGGCCAGGTTGTACTCGACGTTGAACACGGCCTTGCCCGCCTTGACGAACTGGTCGTATCCGTAGTCGTCGTTCTGCGCGGTGGTGCACTCGGTGTGCTCCCAGCACTCCTCGTTCACCGCGAAGTCGAAGTACGGCAGCAGCGCCGGGATCTGCTCGATGTCGTTCTTGAGCGCGACCGACAGGCCCCTCTTGTGGGCCTCGTTGGCGAACCAGGTGTTGTAGGCGAGCTGGTCGGCGGCCTTGAGCGGGAAGCCGCTGGCGTTGCTGTAGCCGTCGACGTTGTCGGGCTCCACGGCGTCGAACCCGGCGGCCTTGCACATGTCGAGCCGGGCCTTCATGATCTGGCCGAGCTTGCCGGTGTATGTGCGGATGTCGAGCCAGCGCTCACCCGGCCAGTCCTCCAGCGGCTTGCCGAGCACCTCGGCAAGGAACTGGCTCGCGTCCGGGCGCCAGTCCTCGAACGTGCCCGCGCTGACGTAGCAGACGACGCCGCGACCCGGCTTGTCCGCCTTGAGCGACTTGACGATCGCGCCGTCCTTGGCGGCGAAGCCGTCGATGTCGAACATCTGCACGTTCGGGTACGGCTTGGTCGGCAGGGACGAGAGCTGCCACTGCCAGGACGTGTTCAGCGCGGGCTTCCAGCAGCCGTTGCAGGCGACGGGGGCGGGCAACGCCCTGGCCTCGGTGGTCGCGGCGGCGGCGGGTGCGGTGACAAGAGCGGCGGCGGCCAGGGCGGCCGCAGAGATCAGAGCAGGGAGACGGCGCAACAGGCACTCCTCGCGTACGGAACGGGTGCGGATCAATGGCGCTGCGCGCTGTTCCGCACTCTCCGAGTCGCGTCCTGGCCAGGGACACCGGAGTGGCGTGGCCCATAACCGTAGGACGTCACGCCAGCACGCTCCAGGCGTGCCTCCCTTCTTGCTTGCCGCACAGAATTGCGCATTCCTGCTCTTTTGTCCAGAGTTTGACGCACAAAAGCATCATGCTCTGATCCACTCCGCGCATCCGGCGGTCCTGAACGCCTTGTCCGTGGCCAGGATGGTGACGCTGACCGAACCTGTCGGCATGCCGCTCGCGATCTCGCCCCCCGTGGTGCTCCGCAGCCTGGCCCAGTAGCACATGGGGATCCCCGCGGTCGGGCCCGCCGTACGGTAGGTGCCCGGCTGGATGTCCGTGCCCACGACGAGCGTCCGCATGGACACGTTGTTGAACGCGGGACTGCCGGCCCCCCCGCTCGGCGGGCCGGTCTGACCCGGCGGGTTCTGGCTGGGCGCCGTCTGACCGGGCCCGGGCGGGGTGGCGCCCGGCTGGGTGGCCGGTGGCTGCGTTCCCTGCGGCGGCGTGGGCTGTGTTGGCTGCGTTGGCTGCGTGGACTGGACCGGCGACGACGGGCCGGGGCCGGTGGCCTCGGGCTCCGGCGGCTGCGTGCCCTCGACCGTGACCGTGACCCGGGAGGCGGGCTCCTCGGACGACTCGGACGCGCCGAACCCCACGAAGACCCCCAGCAGGAACCCGAGCAGAGCGGCGAGTCCGGCCACGAGCACGATGATCGTCGGACTGCTTGTCGCCCGCGGATACTCAGGCGGATATTCAGGAGGCCCGTACATCACGGACCAAGGGTGCCATCCCTATCAACGGTGGAGATAGTCGACGAGCGACGCCTTCTCCGTCTCCAGCTCCTCGATCGCGCTCTTGACCACGTCGCCGATGCTCACGATGCCCACGAGCCGGCCGTTCTCGACCACCGGCATGTGCCGGAACCGCTGCGTGGTCATGATCTGCCGCAGCGAGTCGACGTTCTCGCCGGGCCCCACCGTGCGCACCTGAGTGGTCATGATCGCGGATACCGGGCCGTCGAGGATCGCCGGGCCGCGGTCGTGCAGGCGGCGCACGACGTCGCGTTCGGACGCGATGCCCTCGATGGTGAGGCCGTCGGTGGAGACCACCGCGGCACCGATGTTGCGCTCGGCGAGCGTGGCCAGCAGCTCGCGCACTGTCGCCCCGGGCGACACGGTCGCCACATCACTTCCCTTGGCGCGAAGAATCGTCCCGATGAGCATGTTGCACCACCTCTTGCACCTCAGTCTTCCAGGCCTTGCGTACAGGCAAACAACCCCAGGGGATGACGTCAAGGGGAGCCGGGTTGTAACGGGGCGGTCACTTTTCGTGCCTGGCTGACAACATGTGACCTGCGTCTCATACCTTTCGCGCAAATTCCCACGAAAGCATCGACTACTAGACAACCCGTCAGTAGGGTTGCCACTCATCTCATCCGTAGGCGGCGGAGGTGGTCATGGCGGTAACCCGAGGTCGCCGATGACCCTGTCCGGGTACATCGGACGCCGGGCCGGCTCGACGCTCGGCCAGATCGGTGAGCTGTTCGTCATCGTCCTGGAGGGGCTGCGCAGGACCTGGGACATCAGGCGCTGGTGGTGGGAGTTCGTCGAGCAGTGCTGGTTCCTGGCCCGGGTCACCAGCGTCCCGGTCCTGCTGGTCGCTCTGCCGCTGGGCGCCACCGTGGCGCTCCAGGTGGGCGAGCTGGCCAGGCAGCTCGGCGCCAGCTCCGCGACCGGCAGCGCGGTCTTCGTCGGGCTCATCCGCGAGGTGGCGCCGCTGGCCAGCGCGCTGCTGATCGCCGGGGCCGGCGGCAGCGCGATGACCTCCGACATCGGCGCGCGCCACATCCGCGACGAGCTGAGCGCAATGGAGGTCATGTCGGTCAACCCGATCCACCGCCTGGTCACGCCGCGCATGTGGGCGGCCAGCACGGTCGCGGTCTGCCTGTGCCCGCTGGTCATCCTGGCCGGCGCGAGCGGCGGCTACTTCTTCAACGTCGTCGTGCAGGGCGTCACCCCGGGCGCGTACTTCGACGGCGCGTTCTCCCTGGTCGTCGCCTCCGACCTGTACGTGACGCTGTTCAAGGCGTGGATCTTCGGGTTCATCGCGGCGGCGGTCGCCTGCTACAAGGGCATGACGTGCGCCTCCAGCCCCGTCGGCGTGGGGCGGGCGGTCAACCAGGCGACCGTGGTGACGTTCATGCTGGTGTTCGCGTTCAACTACGTGATCTCGGCCGTCTACTTCCTGGCCTACCCGCCGAGGTCGCTGTGATGATGGTGACGCGCACGGCCGGCCTGCGGCTCGCGCTGCGGGGGCGGGACGTCGCCGAACGGTTCGCGACGCTGGCCGACTGGCCGCTGTTCGTGTGGAAGGTGCTGTTCTACTCCGTACGCGACGTCGTCCTGCGGCTCAAGTTCTTCAAGGTCGTCATCAGGCAGGTCAGCGACGTCGTGGTGGGCGTCGGGGCGACCGTCATCGGCGGCGGCATGATCTTCGTGGTGTTCACGATGGCGTTCGTCGTGGGCGCGACCGTGGGCCTGCAGGGCTACCAGGGGCTGCAGGCGATCGGCGCGGAGTCGTTCATGGGCCTGGTGGGCAGCTTCGCGAACGTCCGCGAGATCACCCCGATCATCGCCGCGACGGCGCTGGCGGCGCAGGTGGGCTCGTCGTTCACGGCGGAGCTGGGCGCGATGCGGATCTCGGAGGAGATCGACGCGCTGGAGGTCATGGGCATCAACGCCTTCACCTATTTGATCTGCACCAGGGTCGTGGCGGCGCTGCTGGCGCTGGTGCCGATCTACCTGATCGCGCTCTTCGCCAGCTTCTTCGCCACCCGGCTGATGTGCACGGTGCTGTTCGGCCTGGCGCCGGGGGTCTACGACTACTACTTCTATCTGTATCTGCCGGTCCGGGACATCGCGTTCAGCGTCACCAAGGTCGGCGTGTTCGCCTTCGCGGTCATCGTGATCCACTGCTACCACGGCTTCCACGCCACCGGCGGCCCGGTGGGCGTGGGCGTGGCGGCGGGCCGCGCCATCCGCCAGTCGATCGTCACGATCGTGCTGCTCAATCTGCTGCTGTCGTACCTGTTCTGGGGCAGCGGCGGCAACATACCGCTGACGGGGTGAGCCGGTGGGCCGATTCCAACTCTCCCTCGCCGCCCGGGTGGGCATCGCGTTCGCCGTGCTCGTCGTGCTCGCCGCGGCCACCCTGTACGTCGTCCGCACCGCCACCGAGCTGAGCGGGACCAGGATCGACGCCGTGTTCGCCAGGGCCGGGCAGGGCATGGACGCCGGCTCCCCCGTCAAGATCCGCGGCATCACGGTCGGCAAGGTGACGAGCGTGTCGCTGGACGCCAAGGGCCGGGCCGTGGTGACCATGCACCTCGACCCCGGCGTCAAGGTGCCGGGGTCCACGGTCGCCTCCGTCGAGCCGGCCTCGGTGTTCGGCCCCAAGTTCCTCGACCTCAAGCCCGGCTCCGGCGAGACCACCGGCCCCTACCTGGCCAGCGGAGCCGTCATCACCGACACCGAGGGCCCGCTCGACCTGTCCGACACGCTCGGCGCCGCCTACCGCGGCCTGAACGCCGTCGACCCGCGCGAGGTCACCGTCATCGTGCACACCCTGGCCCAGGGCCTGGACGGCGAAGGCGAGAACCTGCGCGAGCTGATCGGCGACGCCGGCACGCTCGTCGGCGTCGCGCACCGGCAGCGCGGCCGGGCCCGGCAGTTCCTGCACGACGCCGCCCTGCTGGGCACGGCCCTGCAGGACAAGGGCGACGACCTGGTCTCGATCTCCTCCGACGTCAACGTCATCACCCCCGACCTGCTCGCGCGGGCCGACAAGGTGCGCGCGCTGCTGGACGAGGTCACCTCGGTCTCCGGCCTGGCGGCGCACGGGCTGGCCAAGCACCGTCAGGACCTGCGGGCTGGCGTGCACTCCACCGAGCGGGTGGCCGCGCTCATCTACGCCCAGCTCGGCCTGGCCGGCGACGGCGTACGCGGCCTGAACAGGCTGGTCGACCTGCTCAACGAGCTGATCGAGGCGCCCGGGCCGGGCAACACCCGCCAGCTCCAGGTCGAGGCGTTCGTGGCGACCGACGTCTGCGAGCTGATCGTCGGCATTTGCGGCCCGACCGACGGGAGGCGCTGACATGCGCCGGGCCTGGACGTTCGCGCGGTTCGCGGTCTTCGTCGGCGTGTGCGTGGCGCTGATCGCGGTGATCGGCGTGCAGATCGCCCGGGTGAGCACGGACGCCGGATATCCGCTGGTCGCCGTGTTCGACGACGTGTCGGGGCTGAACGAGGGCGACCAGGTGAAGATCGCCGGAGCGCCCGTGGGCCAGGTGGACACGATCAAGGTGGTGGACGGGCGGGCCGAGGTGACCATGGAGGTGCAGCAGGGGATCACCGTGCCCGCCGACACCGAGGCCGCCATCCGCTGGCGCAACGCGGTCGGCCAGCGCGTGGTCTACCTGCTGCCCGGCACCGCGCCCGGAAAGCTGACGCCGGGGGCGCGCATCACCCGTACGTCCTCCGTCGTGGACATCGGCCAGCTGGTCAGCGACCTCGGCCCGCTCACCCGCAGCCTGGACCCCGACCAGATCAACCAGCTCCTCACCGCCGCCGCCAGGTCGCTCAAGGGCAACGAGCGGAACATCCCGAGGCTGCTCGACAACGTCAACGCCATCACCACCACGGTCACCGAGCGCAGGAAGACCATCGAGCAGTTACTGAAGGACTATGCCACCGTCACCGGCGTGGTCGCCCGGCGCGACAAGCAGATCGAGCAGCTCGTCGACAACCTCGTCACGCTGTCGGAGGCGTTCGCCGACAACCGCGAGCTGATCGACGAGTCGCTGGTGGAGCTGTCGACGACCGTGCACACCTCCAACGAGGTGCTCGGCAAGAACGCCGACGAGCTCGGCCGGCTGGTCGACAACCTGTCGGGGCTGACCGGCGGCATCAGGCGGCACGTGAACCAGATCGACAGGACGGTCAGCACGTTCCAGCCGCTGTTCGCCCGCGCGTACCAGACCGTGGACCGCGGCCGTTACTTCATCACCGCGGTCCCGTGCGTGGCGCTGAGCGCCGCGCCCTGCCCGTACGGGATGCAGGCGCCGCCGCCGCTGCGCAACACCCGGGTCCAGAGCACGAAGGACCTGCAGAAGCTGCTGGTGGGCGAGTGATGGCGCTCAAGTCCTTCCGCGACCGCAACCGGATCGTCGTCGGCCTCGTGTCGCTGGCCACGCTCGCCGCGATCCTCGTCGGCACGTTCCTGGTCGGCAACCTGGGGCTGCTGGAGGGCGGCTACTCCATGTCGGGCGTGTTCGTGGACTCCGGCGGGCTGCGCACCGGAAACGACGTCAGGGTCGCCGGGGTGCGCGTCGGCAAGGTCACCGAGGTCCGCGCCGACTACGCGCAGGGCGACGTCGTGGTCACCTGGAAAGTGGACGACGGCGTACGGCTCGGCCGCGGCACCCGGGCCGACATCGCCCTGTCGAACCTGCTCGGCGGCCGGTACGTCAAGCTCACCGGCCCCGTCACGGCCCCGTTCATGGACCAGCTCCCCGAGGGTCAGCGGCGCATCCCCGTGACGCGGACCGGCGTGCCCACCCTGATCAACGACGCCATCAAGGACGCCACCCGGCTGGTCCAGCGCCTGGACACCGACGCCGTGGACGACCTGCTCACCGAGCTGGACAAGGTCGACCTCGGCAAGCGCGGCCGCATCACCCGGCTGCTGCGCAACATCGGCGACCTGTCGGACACGATCAGCAAGAGCGAGCCGCAGCTCCAGCGGCTCATGGACAACGGCACCCGGATCATGAACGTCCTGGAGAAGAAGGACAGGCAGCTCTCGCGGCTCATCGACGCCATCGGCGTCATGCTGGCCGAGCTGCGCCGGCGGCGCGAGGAGCTGCGCACGCTGCTCGGCGACGGCAGCGACCTGGTGCGCAGCACGACCAAGCTGATCAACGAGCACGAGAAGACCCTCGTCCAGGTGCTGGACGACAACGCGGCCATCACGACGCGGCTCAGCGGCAGCAACAAGCAGTTCAATTCGCTCCTGGCATGGGCGGGCCCGACGTTCTCCGGCCTGTCCACGATGGGCGGTCAAGGCCCGTGGCTCGAGGCCATAGCCACGGGCCTCGGCCCCATCAACCCGGAGGTGCTCGCCGCCATCTCCAAGGACAGGAAGAGCGCCAGATGAGACGACTCGTGGCGGTCCTGCTGGCCGTGGCCGGGGTGTTCCTGACGTCGGGGTGCACCGTGCTGGGGCCGGAGCCGTACCGGCTGGTGGCGATCTTCCGCAAGGCGCCCTCCCTGTACGAGCAGGCGCGGGTCAAGGTGATGGGGCTGGACGCCGGATATGTCGAGAAGATCCGGATCGATGGGGACAAGGTGAGAGTCGACCTGCTGGTGGACCGGCAGGTGCCGCTCCCGGCCAAGGTGAAGGCCGTGGTCGCGCCGCAGAACACGCTCGGCGAGCGGAACGTCGTCCTCTACCCCCCGTGGAAGCCCGGCGACCAGAAGGTCGCGCCGGGGACGGTCATCCCCCTGGAGCGCACCGACCTTCCGGTGGAGATCGACGACGCGCTCGACGCGTTCACCAAGCTCACCGACGCGCTCGACGACAAGAAGCTGGGCTCCGTGGCGAGCGACCTGGCCGACGGGGTCAGGGGGCGCGGCAAGACCATCAACAACGCCATCGACGACACCTCCCGGCTCACCGGCACCCTGGCCAAGCAGGACCAGCAGCTCGTCGATCTCGCCAAGGGGCTGAACCGGCTGGCCACCGGCCTCAACCGGCGCGAGAGCCAGGTGACGGGCGCGATCGACGCGTTCGCCGAGGCCAGTTCGATCCTGGCGGAGGAGCGGCGGCGGCTGCGCGACTTCATCACCGGCATCTCGGACTTCGTGCGGCGCGGCGACGTGCTCATCGAGCAGTACTCCGAGCGGCTCCCCCAGGCCGCCGGGACGCTGGCCGAGCTGGTGCTGACCATGCGGGCCAACAGCGCGTCCGTGGCACAGGCGATCAAGGGCGCGGCCGACTTCGCCGACGTGGTGATCGACTCGTGGGACAGGAAGCAGCACGTGCTGAAGATCCGCGTCGTGCTCAACGCGATGACCAAGGCGTGGCTGACACCGCTGTTCCAATCGCTGAACCTGGGGCGGGTGCCGTGCCTGCCCGCCGGGCTGAGCAACTGCCCCTACGAGCAGCAGGGGAGGCGGCGATGAGGGCCCGCCTGCTCGCCGCGATCCTCGCGCTCGCCGTGACGGCGTCGTGCTCGCTCCAGACGCTCGGCGCGACCACCGGCGACCTGACCCTGCACGCGGTCTTCGACGACGTGCAGAGCCTGGTGGCCGGGCACAGCGTGCAGATCTCCGACGTACGGGTGGGCACGGTCACCGACATCCGGCTGGAGGGGTACCGGGCCAAGGTGACGATGTCGATCGTGTCCAGGTACCGGGTGCCCGAGGGCAGCACGGCCACCGTGGCCAAGACGTCGGTGCTGGGCGAGAACTACGTCCTGCTCACGCCGCCCGCGGGCAAGGACCTGGCCACGGGGCCGTACCTGAGCAACGGCGCCACCATCGCCGACACGTCGGTCGAGCCGGACATCGAGCAGGTCACCGCGAAGGCCGGGCCGCTCATCGAGGCGCTCGGCGCGCAGGACGTGAACGCCATCCTCGACGCGGCCTCCACCGCCTTCGCCGGGAAGGGCGACGACGTCAACAAGCTGATCAAGCAGACGGCCGAGGTCACCGACGCCTACGCCGCGGCCCGCCAGGACCTGGGCACCAGCATCGACGCCCTGGCCAAACTGGGCGACGACCTCGCCAAGGGCAGCGGCGAGCTGGACCGGCTGCCGGGCACGCTGGCCGCGGCCACCGCGCGGATCGCGCACGGGCGCAAGCACGTCAAGAAGACGATCATCGCACTCACCCGGCTGGCCAAGGAGGCCAACCTCACCGTCTACCCGCGCCACGCCGCCCGGCTGCGGACGCTGCTGCTGGAGCTGGAGGCCATCTCGTCGGCGATGCAGCGGGGCAAGGAGGACCTGAAGACGCTGGTGGCGCGGCTGCAGAAGTTCATCGACGCGCCGCCGATCACGGCCAACGGGCAGGTGCTGATCTACCTGTGGCTGAAGGGCGTCCTGCTGCCCAAGAAGTCGTCGCAGGGGCTGCTGCCGAACCGGATCGAGGACTTCCGCCTGCTCCTGGAGCCGCCGCGATGAAAAACCGGATCTATCTGAACCTGGGCTTCTTCGCCGTCCTGGGCGTGGTCATGACCGTCTGGGCGTTCAGCACGATCATCCGGCTCGACGCCATCGAGCGGCCCTACCGGATCTCGGCCGAGTTCGTGTCGTCGCCGGGGCTCATCCGGGGGTTCGACGTGGCGTACCTGGGGGTGCGGGTCGGCAAGATCGGCGACGTGCGGCTGGCGCCGGGCAAGATCGTGGTCGGTCTCGACATCGACAGGGGGATCCGGCTGCCGCAGGGCGCCACGGCCGAGGTGCGGCGCAAGTCGGCCATCGGGGAGCCGTACGTGGAGCTCTCGCCGCCCGCCACCGGCGTGAAGGGCCCCACGCTCGCGGCCGGGGACACGATCCCGCTGGCCAAGACGTCGGTGCCGCTCGACTACAAGAAGCTGTTCGAGGGCGTCGGCAAGCTGCTGAACGCGGTGCCGCCCCGGGACGCGAAGACGATCACGCATGAGCTGGCCGTCGCGCTGGACGGGCGGGCCCCGGCGATCAGGAACATCATCGACGACGCCCACTCCCTGACCGGCACGCTGGCCGACAACGCCGCCGTCCTCGACGACCTGTCGGTGCAGCTCACCCGGCTCACCCACACGCTGGCCGGCAAGCGGGGCGAGCTGGCCTCCGGGATCACCGACCTGAGCACGGTGACGAGCACGCTGCGCGCCTCCCGCGCCGACCTGAACGCCTTCCTCGACCGGGGCCCGGGGGTGTTCGCCCGGCTGGACGCGGCCGTCAAGAAGTCCAGGCCGGGGTTCTCATGCCTGCTGACGGCGCTGGGGCAGCCGCATCGACCGGCGTTCTCGGCGGAGACCGAGCGGAACGTGCACCACCTGCTCAGCATCGTCCCGACCGCGCTCAGCCTGGCGGACGACATCAGCGACCGGCACGGCGACACCGTCTACGGGAGGGCGGCGTTCATCTTCAGCGTGCCGGGCGGGCCGGCCCCGGCCGAGGAGTACGCCGGCGCGGTCGGGCCACCGACGGTGCCCACCCTGCGCTCCTGCCCCTCCCCCGCCGCTGCCCCGGACTCCGACGACTCCCGCGCAGATCGCCGTACAGATCCCCATCAGGACGCCGCCGGACCGGCGGACACCGCCTCACCCGCCTCGCCCGCCGAGTCCGCGCGTCCGGTGGCGAGGAACACCGAGAAACCGAAACAGCGCCCCGAGGCCACCCCGTCGCCCAGCGGCGCGGCGGCCGCCGGGCCCGCGTCCCGCACCCCGCCGAACGCCACCCCGCTGATTGCCGGGATATTCCTCGCCGTGGTGGCCGGCGGTGGCATCGTGGGCTGGATCGCGACGGGCCGGGCCGCCCGCCGCCGTGAGGAGTCGAAATGACCACCAAGCAGGACCTCTCCGAGGACGCCCGCACCGATGAGGCCCCCTCCGAGGAAGAGCAGCCTACGGTGGCGGAGGCGACGTCCACCGAAACCGAAGAGGCTCCGGACGAAGAGACGGCGGGCGGCAAGGGCGGCGGGCGCGTCACGCGGGCCCGGGTGCTCGGGACGCTGGCGGCGATGCTGGTGGCCGCGCTGGCCGCCACCGCCGTGCTGCAGTGGATCTCCGCCTCGCAGGCCGAGGACGCGCGGGCCAGGCTCGAGTCCGAGCGCGCGCTGCGCCTGGAGGTGTCGGGGGCGGCGAGCGCGTTCAGCAAGGCGCTGCTCAGCTACGACTACCAGAACCTCCAGAACACCCGCTCCACCCTCGCCGCGCAGGCCACGGGCGACTTCCTGGCCACCTACGACGCGGCGTTCGGCGGGGCGATGGCGCAGGTCATCGTCAAGCTCAAGGCCACCTCGCAGGCCACGGTGCGCGAGGTCTACCTGGCCGACGTGGACGAGGCCACCGCGCACGCCATCGTCGTGGTGGACCAGCAGGTGAACACCTCCGAAGCGATCCGCTCCGTCAAGGACTCGCACCTTAAGATCAGCCTTGTGAAGGAGAAGGGGACCTGGAAGATCCATGACGTGACCGTTCTCGGCGCGGCCTCGGAGGACCAGTACAACCTCACCGGCGACAAGAAGAAGGACTGACCATCGGTTCCTTAGCGATGGGTGGCCGCCCCGACGAGGTGCGCGCCCCGGAAGACTGGCTCACCGAGGTGGAGACCGAGCGGGCCGGGCGGTTCAGGTTCGAGGCGGACCGGGCCAGCTTCGTCGCTGCCCACCTGCTCGTACGGCTGTGCGCCGCCGCCGTGCTCGACGTCGAGCCGCAGGGGCTGACCCTGCTGCAGCGCTGCGACCTGCACGGCCTCGGGCACGGGAAGCCGTACATCGAGGAGGCGCCCGAGCTGGGCGTCAGCTTCAGCCACACGCGCGGCTACGTGTGCGCGGCGGCCGGTCCCGGCAAGGTCGGCGTGGACGCGGAGCACGTGCCGCCGGGGCCGCTGGACCCGCTGCTCGCCGACCGGGTGCTCACCCCGCGCGAGCGGGCGATGGTCACCGGCAACGACGAGCTGATCCGGCACTGGACGCGCAAGGAGGCGCTGATCAAGCGCGGCGAGCTGACGCTCGACAGGCTCCGCGCGGGCGGCGACGACCTCGAGGGCCGCCACCTGCTCGAGTGGAGCGTGGGGCCGGACATCAGAGTGGCCATTGTCACGGACACCCCCGCGAGGAGGGTGCCCCTCCCCGGATAGACTTGTACACATGTTCTACCGGAAATCCCTGGAGGAGCGGATCGCCGACCGCATGGCCCAGCGGCGGCCCCTCGAAGAGGGGAAGACGTTCGAGCACGGGCCGGCCAAGTTCGTGTTCATCTCCTTCATCGTCATCGTCGTGCTGATGCACGTGATCGGCGTCGCGATCGCCATGCACTACTTCAGCTGACCCGACCCCTGCCCCCGTCAGCGGCGGCGGGTCGGAGTGGGGTCGAGAAAGACCTGGCTGATCCCCGAGAAGCGCTCCCGCAGCCGCCGTTCCACCTCGTCGCAGGCGATCTCCACACCCGCCGCGCTCGCCACGTCCACAAAGTCGATCTTGGCGGCCACCAGGATGGAGCCGGGCCCGATCATCATGGTGAGCAGCTCGACCACCTCCTCCACCTCCGGCTGGGCCGTCAACTCGGCCCGGATGCCCTCCTCCACGTGCGCGGGCGCGGCCTGGCCGATGAGCAGCGAGATGTTCGACCGGATCAGGATGAGCGCCACCACCAGCAGGAGCAGGCCGATCCCGACCGACGCCAGGCCGTCCCACAGCGCCGAGCCCGTCAGCTGCGACCCGGCCAGCCCGGCGGCCGCGATGACCAGGCCCACGAGGGCGGCCGCGTCCTCGAACAGCACGGCCTTCAACGGGGTGTCGGAGGTGATCCGCACCAGCCGGACCGGGTCGAGCTCGTGCCTGGCGGCCTGCCTGCGCAGCTGGGTGAGGGCCTTGGTGAGCGAGACGGCCTCGACGGCGAACGCGACGGCCAGCACGATGTACGACGGGGTGAGGTTCGTCAGCTCCTCGCCCTTCTCGATCACGTGCAGTCCGTGCGTGATCGAGAACCCGGCCCCGCCCACCAGCGTCGCGACCGCCGCCATCATGGCCCAGAAGAACCCGCTCTTGCCGTGGCCGAACGGATGCCGCCGGTCCGGCGGCCGGCCCGCGCGGCGCACCGCCACCAGCAACAACAGCTCGGTCACGGTGTCGGCGGCCGAGTGGGCCGCCTCCGACAACATCGCCGCCGAGCCGCTGAGGAGACCCGCGAAGAGTTTGGCCACGGCGATCGTCAGATTGGCCGCTCCCGCCACCAGGACGGTGCTCAGGCTCTCTCCCGAATCCCGCTGCTCCATAGCGCTTCACTCTACGTGCGCTAGATTGGAGATCATGAGCGCGCCTCGTTGGCTTTCACCCGCCGAACAGCGTGCCTGGCGCACGCATCTGGCGCTGCACAAGCTCCTCATGCACCGGCTCGACCGGGAACTGCAGGAGCACCAGCTCTCGTTGAACGACTACGAGATCCTGGTCAACCTCTCGGAGAACGAGGGGCGGCGCATGCGGATGAGCGACCTGGCCGACGCGACGATCCAGTCACGCAGCCGGCTGTCGCACCAGATCTCCCGCATGGAGGCCAAGGGCCTGGTGACCAGGGAAGACTGCCGCGACGACCGGCGGGGCACGTTCGCGGTGCTGACCGATGAGGGCTGGGAGACGATCCAGCGGGTGGCGCCGGACCACGTGGCGAGCGTGCGCGAGCACTTCGTCGACCGGCTCACCGACGAGCAGCTCGAAGCGATCGACGCGGCCTACGGGCCGATCGTCGAGCGCCTGAAGAAATTGCGCTGAAAAACTGCGCTGAAAAAACTGCGCTGACGAAGTTGCGCTGACACCCAACCGATATCCGCGACGCCGCACGGCGTTCCCAGGCGGTGGATACGATCCGCACATGCTCAGAAAGCTTCTGATCGTCGCCGTTCTCGCGCTGGTGTCGGCGTGCTCGTCGGGCGGCGGCGGCGAGCTGCCCGCCGGTCCCGACCTGATGAAGAAGGCCTCCGAGGCCATGAAGGGCGTCAAGTCGGCCAGCTTCTCGATCGCGACCGAGGGCAAGCCCAAGGTGCCGGTCAAGAAGGCGGACGGCAGGCTCACCGCCGCCGGTGACGCCGACGGCACGATCACGATCGACATCCTGGGCAGCCTGCAGGAGGTCAGCTTCGCCCTGGTCGGGGACACCGTGCACTTCAAGGGGCCGACGGGCGGCTTCCAGAAGATGACGCGGCAGCAGCTCGCGCAGTTCTACGACCCCTCGGTGATCCTCGAGCCGACCAAGGGCATCGCGCAGCTGCTCGCCTCCGCGACCGAGCCCCAGGTGGAGGCGCTGGAGGGCGACGCGTACCGGGTGGCCACCGCGTTCCCCGGGCAGGCCATCGGCCAGATCATCCCCGGCGTCACGCAGGGTGTGAACGGCAAGGTCTGGCTCGACAAGGCCACCAGCCGCCTGACCAAGGCCAGCCTGCCGCTGCAGGGCGGCACGGTGACGGTGTCGTTCAGCGACTACGACGCGCCGGTCACGATCACGCCGCCCGCCGCCGGATGAGACGCGCCCGCCGGGTCGTCCTCGGCGCCGGGGGCGCGGTGGTGCTGCTGGCCGCGCTCGACGCGTACGTGGTGGTCACGGTCCTCATCGACATCGCCGAGGACGTGGGCATCCCGCTGAACCACCTGGAGCGGGCCACCCCCATCGTGACGGGGTTCCTGCTCGGGTACGTCGCCGCGATGCCGCTGCTCGGCCAGCTCTCCGACCGCTACGGGCGGCGGCCGCTGATCCACGCCTGCCTGGCGGCGTTCGCGCTCGGCTCGGTGCTGACGGCGCTGGCCGCCGGCGAGGTGATGGTGGTGGCCGGGCGCACCGTGCAGGGGGTGGCGGGCGGGGCGCTGCTGCCGATCACGATGGCGCTCATCGGCGACCTGTGGGACGAGCGCGAGCGGCCGGTGGCGCTGGGGGCCGTGGGGGCGGCGCAGGAGCTCGGGAGCGCCCTCGGGCCCCTGTACGGCGGGGTGCTGGCGCTGATCCCGAGCACCGTGGTGGCGGGGGTGGAGCTGGGCGGCTGGCACGCCATCTTCTGGATCAACCTCCCGCTCGCTGCCCTGGCCGCCGTCGCGGTCCACTTCACCGTCCCCTCCGGCACCCCTGACGCCGCACCCTCCACGACCTCCACCGGCGGCACGGCCGACCAGGTCGAGCCCGGCGGAGCCGCAGGCGAGACGGCCACCGGCGCCGACGCGGCGGCGCATCGTGCGGGCGACTCCGGCGCCGGGCGGGTGCAGGTCGCCGGTGCCGACACGGCGGCGCATAGCGTGGGCGGCTCCGGCGCGGTCACGGGGACGGCCGCCGCTGCCGGGCGGGTGAAGGTCGCCGAGGGCAGACGGCGCGTGGACGTCGTCGGCGGGGCGTTGCTGGCGCTGGCGCTCGCGCTGCTGGTCGTGGGCCTGTACAACCCCGACCCGGCCAAGACCGTGCTCCCCCCGTGGGGCCTGCCCGTGATCGCCGCCGGAGCGCTGGCGGCCGGGATCTTCGTGTGGTGGGAGATCCGCTCCCCCGTACGCCTGCTCGACCTCTCCGCCACCCGCAAGGGCCCCCTGCTCGCCACCCTGGCCGTGAGCTTCCTGGCCGGGGCGGCGCTCCTGGTGACCATGGTGTTCGTCCAGTTCACCGCCCAGACCCTGCTCGGCGAGGACGCGCTGGGAGCGTCGCTGGTCCTGGCCAGGTTCCTGGCCGCGCTCACCGTGGGCGCCGTGCTGGGCGGCCTCCTGGCCCGCAGGCTGGGCGACGGCGTCGTCGCGGTGGCGGGCATGGTGCTGGCGGCGGCCGGCTACTGGCTGATGAGCCGGTGGCCGCTCGAGCTGGAGAGCGCCGGGTTCCTCGTGGACGTCGACCTGGTGGTCGCCGGTCTGGGCCTGGGCCTGGTCATCGCCCCGGTCTCGTCGGCGGTGCTGCGCGTGACCTCGGCGACCCAGCACGGCGTGGCGTCGGCGGCGGTCGTGGTGGCCAGGATGATGGGCATGCTGATCGGCATCGCGGCGGTGTCGGCGTGGGGCTTCTACCGGTTCCAGTCGCTGACCGCGCATCTGGACACGCCGCTGCCGTTCGGCGTGGACACGGTGACGTACCAGCGGCAGCTGGCCGAGTACACCGCGAAGGTGCAGGCGGCGCTGCACACGGAGTACACGGAGATGTTCCTGGTCACGGCGTTCATCTGCCTGCTGGGCGCGGCCGTCGCGCTGCTGATGCCCCGTACCCGGCGGGACGCGCCCTCCGCGCCCGCCTGAGAGGCGGACGCGGAGAGCCGTCGGTCACGGGGACAGGCGGTGCAGGTCGCGGGGGAAGGCGGTGGTCTGGCGGATGTTGGCGGCCCCGGTCAGCCGCGCCGTCCACCGTTCCAGCCCGAGCGCGAACCCGCCGTGCGGCGGCATCCCGTACCGGAACGCCTGCAAGTACCCCTCGTACGCCTCCAGGCCCTCGCCCCGGGCGGCCAGCGCGGCCACGTAGTCCGGGTACCGGTGCAGCCGCTGCCCGCCGGTGACCAGCTCCAGACCCCTGAACAGCAGGTCGAACCCGTTGGAGTAGCCGGGCCGCGCGGGGTCCGGGTGGGTGTAGAAGGGCCGCTTGGACATCGGGTAGCCGGTGACGAACAGGAACTCCGACCCGTGTTCCTTCGCCGCCCACTCGCACAGCCACCGCTCCTGCGCGGGCGACAGGTCCGGCTCGGCCGAGCCGGTCAGCTCCTGTGCCTCGGTGAAGTGGATGGCCGGGATCTCGGCGGGCACCTCGGGCAGGACCGCCCCGGCGCGTTCGACGGCGGACGGGGCGCGGCGCCGTACCGACTCCAGCATGCCCGCCACCACCTCCCGCAGCACCGCCATCACGTCGCGGTGGTCCCGGACGAAGCCCAGCTCGGCGTCGAGGCTGGTGTACTGGGCCAGATGGCGTACGGTGTCGTGCGGCTCGGCGCGGAAGACGGGACCGACCTCGAAGACCCGCTCGAACACCCCCACCATCGCCTGCTTGTAGAACTGCGGCGACTGGGCCAGGTAGGCGCGGCTGCCGAAGTAGTCGATGCCGAAGACGTTCGCGCCCGACTCGGTGGCCGAGGCGACGATCTTCGGCGTGTGGATCTCGGTGAACCCGAGCCCGTCGAGCGTCTCGCGGAAGCCCGCCACGCTCGCGGCCGAGATCTCCAGCGGCGCGCTGAGCAGCGGATGCCGCAGCGCGACCGGCGCGTGGTCGAGGATCGTCGGCAGCCCGGCCGACACGACGGGCCGGTAGAGGTCGAACGGCGGCGCCGCGCACGGCTCCGTCACCACCTCGATCTCCGGCTCGACCAGCTCGACGCCTCCCGGCGCCTGCGGGCTGGCCGTCACGGTGCCGGTGACCTCGACGACGCTCTCCTCTCCGGGCAGGTCGCTCGCGGCGACCACCTGGGCCAGGCCGGTACGGTCCCTGACGACGAGGAAGGACACGGATTTCAGCTGCCGGCGGCGATGGACCCAGCCGGCGATCGTCACTCGTTGGCCGGCGTGCTCAGCGAGCTCCGCCGACATGACACGAGAGATCATTACAGCTCCTCACGAGGAATTGCATGACCCCTTGGGAGTGCGGGGGAGAAGGGAGCTCCCGGTGCCACCGCACTTTCGCCGCCTCATTGAAGGCGGCCTCGACGACCCGATGACGGGGGTCAGGCCGGCGGGGCATTTCCTCCCCGCACTCGGGAGTGTCTTCACCAGCGGAGCACGGGACCGCCTTCGCAGCTACCGGCGGCTCTCTCGACCCCTGCGGACCTCTGGCTACTCGTCTCCGTCGACGCGTTGCCGTAGATCTTACGGCCGCGCCCGGGGGAACGGCAAAGCCATTCTCCCCGGGCGCCGCGTGCGTTACTTGTCCTTCTTGGCGCGCTTCTCCCGGATCTTCATCGTGACCTCGATCGGCGAGCCGGCGAACCCGAACTCCTCCCGGATGCGCCGCTCGATGAAGCGCCGGTAGGTGTCCTCCAGCCATCCCGACGTGAACAGCACGAACTTCGGCGGCTCCACGGAGGCCTGCGTGGCGAAGAGGATCTTGGGCTGCTTGCCGCCCCGCACCGGCGGCGGCGTCTGCTGCACCAGCTCCGTCAGGAACGCGTTGAGGCGGGCGGTGGGCACCCGGGTGGACCAGGAGTCGAGCGCCTTCTCCAGGGCGGGCACCAGCCGGTCGATGTGCCGGCCCGTCAGGGCGGAGATGTTGACCCGCAGCGCCCACGGGGTGCGGACGAGCTGCCGGTCGATCTCCTTCTCCAGGTAGTAGCGGCGGTCCTCGTCGACCAGGTCCCACTTGTTGAAGGCGACGACCATCGCCCGGCCCGACTCGATGACCAGGCCGATGATGCGCAGGTCCTGCTCGGTGAGGATCTGGCTGGCGTCGATGAGCACGACGGCCACCTCGGTGCGCTCCAGCGCGGCGCGGGTGCGCATGGCCGCGTAGAAGTCGGCCCCCTGCAGCTCGCGGTCGCGCCGCCGGATGCCGGCCGTGTCGACGAACCGCCAGGTGCGCCCGCCCAGCTCGATCAGCTCGTCGACCGGGTCGCGGGTGGTGCCGGCCATGGGGTCGACCAGCACGCGCTCCTCGCCCGCGAGCTTGTTGAGCAGCGAGGACTTGCCGACGTTGGGCTTGCCGAGCAGCGCGACGCGGGCGGGGCCGCGCTCGGTCTCGAAGCCGAGCGCGGGCGTCTCGGGCAGCGCGTCGAGCACCACGTCGAGCAGGTCGCCGCTGGAGCGCCCGTGCAGGGCCGAGACGGGGTACGGCTCGCCGAGGCCCAGCGACCACAGCGCGGCGGCCTCCAGCTCGAGCTGCTGGTTGTCGACCTTGTTGGCGGCCAGGACGACCGGCTTGCCGGACTGCCGCAGGACCGAGCCCACGATCTCGTCGGCGTCGGTCGCGCCCACGGTGGCGTCGACGACGAACACGATCACGTCGGCCAGCTCGACGGCGACCTGGGCCTGCTCGGCGATGCGCAGGTTCATCCCGGTGGCGTCGGGGTCCCAGCCGCCGGTGTCGACCACCGTGAAGCGGCGGCCACGCCAGTTGGCGTCGTACGTGACCCGGTCGCGCGTGACGCCCGGCACGTCCTCCACGACCGCCTCGCGGCGGCCGATGATGCGGTTGACCAGCGTGGACTTGCCTACATTAGGCCGCCCCACGATGGCGACGACCGGCAACGGCGTAGTGTCGCCGTGCTCGGTGATCTCAAGGTCGTCGAGGCCGGCCTCGACCCAATCCCCCGTTGGCACGAAATTTCATCCTTTGTGAGTACCGCACCCTCAGGTGCGCTCTTTGACCAGTCTCAACACCTCAGCGATGACCTCTTCCAAGGTCAACGGCGTGGTGTCGAGCTCGACGGCGCCATCCGCCATCGAGAGTGGGTCCGTCTTTCGGGTCGAGTCGAGGGTGTCACGCTTGGCCATGGCCTCCTGCTGCGCCGCCACCGTCGAGCCGGCCAGCTCGGCGTTGCGCCGCCGGGCACGGGCCTCCGGGCTGGCCGTCAGGTAGACCTTGACGGCAGCCTCGGGCCAGACGGCCGTGCCGATGTCGCGGCCCTCGACCACGACGTCACCGGCCCCGATGAGCTCGCGCTGGAGCGCGACCAGGCGGGCCCGGACCTCGGGGACGGCTGCCACGGCGGAGACCGCGCCGGTGACCTCGGACTCCCTGATCGGACCCGCCACGTCGACGCCGTCGACGTGGATCGTGGGACCGTCGGGGTCGGTGCCGGACTCGATGCGCGGCTCGCCGCAGCGGGCGGCCACGGCGGCGGGGTCGGTCAGGTCGACGGACTGCCGGAGCATCCACCAGGTCATCGCCCGGTACATCGCCCCGGTGTCGAGGTAGCGCAGGCCCAGCGCCCGGGCGACCCCGCGCGACGCGCTCGACTTACCCGACCCCGAAGGACCGTCCATGGCGACGACCAGACCGGTCACGGCCTCTCCCTCTTCACGAGCTTCTCAAGAACCCCAACCTGAAGAGGCTACCGTGTCCGGCTCAGTCGGCGATCCAGCTTCCGTGGAAGCCGAGCGGGACGCGGGCCGGCAGGTGGACGGTGGCGACGGGCTCGCCGGTGAAGTCCTGCGCGGACAGGATCATCAGGTCGGCCGCTCCCCTGGTCTCGTTGTTGACGAGGGCGAGCACGTACCCGTCGTCCTCGGCCGCGCCGGAGGCCACGAACGCGGGCTCGCCGACGTACGCGCCCCGCCCGAACTGCCGCCACTCCTGGGTCCCGCGCACCAGGTCGTGCTTGATGAGCGTGTTGTCGAAGGCCTGGTCGGGCAGGTCCTCCAGCTCGCTGTCGGCCCGGTAGAGCACGTCGTGAAGGTCGCGGGCGGCCGAGGTGTAGCCGTAGCGGTACGGCCGGCCGGTGCGGCGCTCGTCCATCCGCGGGAACTCCTGCGGCCGGTCGTCCAGCCGCGTCCGCCGGACCTTGCCGGCGGCCGGGTCGATCGTCCACCGGTCGAGCGTCGGCAGTCCGCCCAGGTCGAGCCGGGCGTCCACGAACCGCTTGGGGTAGCGGACCACGTCCACGACCACCTCGTCGCCGTCGTCGTAGGCGTTGAGCGTGTGGAACACCCAGCACGGGTCCACCTCCACCCACCGCACGTCGCCGCTCTCGCGCGACATGAGCCCGATCCGGGCGCCGTGGGCGTCGTTCCACGCGTACGGCAGCGGAACGCCCTTCTCCGCATGGGCCTGGCTGAACGTGACCGGCAGGTCGTAGATCACCACGTACCGCTCGGTGAGCGCGAAGTCGTGCAGCATCGGCGCGTCGGCGATCGGGATGTCCCTGATCCGCGTCACCGACCCCTTGGGGTCGATCACGATGTGCTGGTGGTGGTCCCAGCCGAAGAAGTAGGCCAGCGCGTGCAGCTCGCCGCTGACCGGGTCGAGGTGGGTGTGCGCGGCGAACCCGCCGGGCAGGCCGCCGTCGAAGTCGCACGTGCCGACGGTGCCGAGCTCGTAGTCCAGCTCGTACGGCAGGGGCCCGGCCTCGACGGTCGCGAACGTGCGCCCGGCCAGCCCGATGACGTGCGTGTTGGCGGCGAAGTCCCAGTTCTTGTGCAGCGGGCCCGGCCGGGGCGGCTCGCCGAGCCGTTCGGCGACGCGGGCGCTGCGTACCCAGCGGTTGCGGTACCACTCGGCGCGGCCGTCGCGCAGCCGCACGCCGTGCACCATGCCCTCGCCGAGGAACAGGTGGCTGGCCGTGGGGTCGTCGAGGCTGAGCGGGTTGGGGCCGTTGCGCAGGTAGCGGCCGTTCAGCTCGGCCGGGATCCGGCCGGTGACCTCCAGGTCGAAGGCCGTGATCTCATCGGTCACGGGCGCGAACCCGCCGGTGAAGGGCGTCATGTCACGTTCCTCTCGTGGGTCGGGCGCCTTGGGCCAGGAAAGGCGCGAGGATCGAGGCGCAGAGCAGCTGGTAGCGCTGTGCCACCTCGTCGGGCTCGAAATAGCCAGAAATTTCCAGACTTACGGCGCCGTGCATGGCCATCCACAGGACATCGGCGATCTCCCGGGCCGCTCCCCCGCGCAGCACCCCCGCCTCCAGGCACTCCTCCACGCGCCGCAGCAGCAGGTCGAACGTCCGTCTGGCGGCCTGCACCGACTCCTGGTCCGGCTTGAACCCCGGCATCGCCCCCTGGAACATGACCCGGTAGTAGTCGGGCTCGGCCAGCGCGTAGGCGCGGTAGGCCACCATGCCCTTGCGCAGCCCGCTCAGGGGATCGTCCGGGCCCATCCCTTCGAGCAGCCACCGCTCGAACCGCGCGAACCCCTCCAGCCACACCGCCTGGCTGAGCCCGTCCTTGCCGCCGAACAGCGTGTAGATCACCTTGGTCGAGCAGCCGACCTCGCCGGAGATCCGCCGCACGGTCAGCGCCGCCGGCCCCTCGGTGGCGAGCAGGTGCGTGGCGACGTCGAGGATCGCGGCCCGGACGACGCTCTGCCCCTCCTGCTGGGCCTGCTGGTACGCAGTGCTCACGGTAACGCCGTTTCCTCTCGGTAACGCTGTTACCGACCTTGATACCCCTTTCCGGGGAGCGCGTCAAACGAGAGGAGTAAGAGAGCGCCGCACGGTAAGTGGCCCTCTGTGAACGATCCGCGCGTCACCGTGGTCGTGGCCTGCAAGGACAGGCTGCGGGCGCTGGCCCGCACGCTTCCCCTGCACCCGCCCCCGGTGATCCTCGTCGACAACGGCTCGACCGACGGGACGGCGGGGTTCGTGCGGCGCCACTTCCCGGACGTTCACGTGGTGGAGGCGGGCAGGGACCTGGGGGCGACGGCCCGCAACCTCGGCGTCCGCCTGGCCGAGACCCCGTACGTGGCCTTCGCCGACGACGACTCCTGGTGGGCGCCGGGGGCGCTGGAGCGGGCCGCGGACATGCTGGACACATATCCGAGGCTGGCCGTCCTGGGGGCACGCGTACTGGTGGGGCCGGAGGAGCGCCCGGACGCGGTGTCGGAGGCGATGCGCGACTCTCCGCTCGGCGTGGAGCCGGACCTGCCGGGGCCGAGCGTGCTGGGGTTCCTGGCGTTCGGGGCGGTGGTGCGCAAGGAGGCGTTCCTGGAGGCGGGCGGGTTCGACGACGTGACCTTCTCCTTCGGCGAGGAGGAGCGGCTGGCCGTGGACCTGGCCGCGAAGGGGTGGGGGCTGGCGTACGTGGACGAGGTCGTGGCCCACCACCACCCGCCCCGGCCCGGGGGCCCGCGCGACAGGCAGGTGCTGGCCACGTGCGACGCCGTGCTGACCGCGGTGCTGCGCCGCCCGTGGCGGGTGGTGGCGCGGCGGTCGCTCGACGCGCTCCGCGCCGGCCCGGCGGGCTGGGAGGGGCTGCGTGCGGCCGCGCCGAGGCTGTCGCGGGCACTGGCCGAGCGGCGGGAACTGCCGGCCGAGGTGGAACAGGCACGGCAGCGACTGGAACGGCACGATTGCTGACCGAATGTTACATATCGTGACAGTCGGGCAGCACAGAGTTATGACAACGATACCGAACCCGATCGACCTGCTCAAGAACCTGAGCGGCGTGGAATTTCCGGCCAACAAGCAGGACCTGATCAGGGCCGCTCGCGAGCGCAAGGCGAGCAAGGAGATCATCAAGGCCCTGGAGACCCTGCCCGACCACGAGATGTTCGACGACCCGAGTGACGTGACCGAGGCCCTGACGACCAGGCGCTGATCACGGAAGAACGCGACGGGCGGGGCCCAGGGCCCCGCCCGTCGTGCTGTTCACCCGAGCCCTCCGGTCAGCGCGAACGCCCACACGGGCACCAGACCCCGCTTCAGCAGCTTGAAGGTGGGGATCGGGCTGCTGCTGACGGTCTCCTTGTACGTGATCGCCGCCCGGCCCCTCAGGTACCACCTGCGCGGGCTGTCGTCCCGCCGGGTGAACTGGATGACCGCGTCCTTCCGCCCCAGGGAGAGGGGCTGATGCACGTACCCGAACCGGAACGCCTTCGGGGTCCTGCCGCGCAGGGTCGCGGCGAGCGAGTCGGCGGCGTGCAGGCCCGTGGGGATGCCGCCCTGGCAGGTGCCGTGCAGCACGCCGTACGGCTGGCTGACCGCGGCGGCGTCGCCGACGGCGTACACGTCGGGGTGGGACACCGAGCGCAGCGCGGAGTCCACCACGATCCGGCCGCGGGCGTCGACGGTCAGCCCGGACTCGGCGGCCAGTGGCAGCCCCCTGGTGCCGGTGGTCCACAGTGTCGCGTCGGAGTGGACGAGCTCGCCCCCGGCCAGCTCGACGCCCTCCGGCAGCACCTTGGTGATGTCCGTGCCGGTGCGCACCTCGACGCCCAGCCGCTCCAGCACGGCGTCCAGGTGGGCGCGGGCCCGCTCGCCCATCATGGAGCCGGGCCGCCCCCTGGTCAGCAGGACCACGTGCAGGCGCGGGTGCGCCTCGGCGATCTCCGCGGCCGACTCGACGCCGGTCAGCCCGCCGCCGGCCACGACGACCGTGCCCGAGGTGAGGGCGGTGAGGCGTTCGGCGAGCCGTACGGTGCCCGCGTAGTCGTCGTAGACGAAGGCGTGCTCGGCGACGCCGGGCACCGAGGCGTCGGTGACGGTGCCGAGCGCGTAGATCAGCTTGTCGTAGCCGAGCACACGCCCGTCCGCCAGCCGGGCCTGCCGCCGCTCGACGTCCAGCCCGGCCACCCGGCCCTGGACGAACTCGATGCCGGTGCCCGCGACCACGTCCTCCAGCGGGAAGTCCGTCAGCCGCTGCCCGGCCGCCGTCTGGTGCAGCCTGAGCCGCTCGGTGAACCTCGGCGAGGCGTTCACCAGCCGCACCCGGCCGCCCGTGCGGCGGGTCCTGACGGCGGTCCTGATGGCCGCGACGACTCCGGTGTAGCCGGCTCCGAGTACCAGAATGTCGGTCATTGTCCTTACCTCCTCGATCCGGCCTGAAGACGGATCGAGGAGGCTCGGATGTGACATCGGGGCCGGGGCTAGCCGGCGGCGGGCACGGCGGGCTTGTCGTCGGTCCAGCCGACCTTGTACGTCTCGACCCCGCTCTTGCCGGCCAGCTGCTTGCCGCCGTCCTGGAGGTCGGTGTAGTGGGCCAGCAGCGTCATCGTCTTGGTGTCCACGATGAACTGCTCCTTGAGCACCGAGCTCTTCCGCTCGTAGACCGGCAGGGCGACCTTCTGACCGGGCCGGTTCAGCGGATCCTTCACCTGGCCGAGGTCACTGACGCCCTTGGTGGTCTGCAACGCCCGGTAGGCGGCGGACCTGACCTTGAAGGGCACCGGGTTCTCGTACAGCAGCCGCGTCATGGACTCGGCCACGTACCGGTCCAGGTTGACCAGCCAGTCCTCCTTCTTGGCCTTCGGATCGGTCAGCTTGGCCTCCTCCGCGGCCTCGTCGATCCAGGCGCGCAGGTCCGCCACGACGCGCGCCCTGAGGGCTTCGGGCTCCGCCGGCAGGGCCTGGAGCTGGGCGTAGGTCACCCACTTCTCCCCCAGCCGGAACTTCTCGGCCGGCCGCCCCTTCACCGGGACCACCCAGCCCTTGCCGGGCTCGGTGGACAGCGAGATCTTCATGCCTTCCGTCCGGTACGTCCACGAGGTCGGCGACCCGTCTGCCTTCCAGGCCGCCTCGTCCTTCGCGGTCTTGGGCCGGGCACCCAGCTCGCGGTAGGCGGACCACGCCTTGCCCTCAGGTGTTTGCCAATCGACGCTGGCCGACCGCTCGGTCAGCGTGTATCCGCTGCCCACGGGGCGCGGATGGTCCGCGGTCCGCACCACCTCGACCCGCCAGTAGGCGCCCTCGGCCGGGGCCGCCTGCGCGGGCACGGCGACGACGCCGGCGGTGATGAGGACGGCCGCTGCGGCTACCGGATATCTCACTTCGTCTCCTCCAACGGGTTGTCATTCGTCCAGCGGCTGTCCTGGATCGCGGTGTACTCCAGGAGCAGCCCGTCCTTCACCGACCGGGTCTCGGTGGACAGCGGCATCCCGCTGACCGGGTCGATCACCAGCCGGGTGCGGGTCTCTCCCGCGTACGGCGTCGTGGGGTATTCGGCGGAGCGGTATTCGACCGCCTGCCCCGCGCGGCCCAGCACGTCGGTCACCGGGCCGACGGCGCCGACCCCGGGCAGCGAGGCCAGCAGCCGGTAGGCGGCGGCCCTGGTCCGGCTGGTCACCGGCGCGAAGAGGAGCAGGCGGGCGGTGTTGTCGACGGTCGCCTGGTCGTCGGGGGCGCCGAGGAGCGCGCGCAGGCCCTCGGGGGTGTCGGGGACCTCGTTCATCTTGGTCAGCGGCTTGTCCGCGAGCACGATGCGGAAGTCCCAGTCCTCGGTGGAGAAGGTCTTCGGCTTGCCCGGGGCCGCCCGTACGATGCCGTTCGGGGCGTCCTCGGTGGGCAGTCCGGGCGTCCTCTCCCCGTAGGTCCACGACTTCGGCGATCCGCCGGCGCGCCAGGCCGCCTCGTCCTGCGGCGTGGCGGGCTCGGCGCCCAGGTACTTCCAGCGGTACCAGGTGCGGCCCTCCGGGTCCGCGGGGATCCACGTCTTCTGCGACTCGCTCTGCCGCAGCACGTAGCCCTGGCCGGGCTCGCGGAACTCCCTGCCGTTGACCAGCGTGCTCCCCCACCAGGTGCCGGCGTCCGGCACGGAGGTCACCGAAGCCGCGGCGGCCAGCAGGAACTGTTTGCCGCCCGGCGCGGCGAGCACGCCGTGCCTTGCCGGGGGCCCGGTGGGCGTCACCGTGGGCGTCACACTGGGGGCCGTGGCGGGGACGACGACCAGGGCCGCCGCGGCCGCCGCGCCCGCCAGGCCGAGCCCCAGCCCGGTCCACCTGGCGGCCCTGCGGCCTTTCCGTACCCGCTCCCCCGCGATCGCGGCGGCCAGTCTGTCGCGTCCTGCCCGTTCCACGTCGGGCGTCAGCGGCGGCGCGGGCAGCAGCTCCCGCACCGCCCGGTAGTCATCCATCGGTGCCTCCGTTCAGGGGGTTGACGCTGCCCAGGGCGGCACGGAGCTTCTTGCGCACACGGGACAGGCGGGATCCGACGGTGCCGTACGGGATGTCGAGGGCCTGGGCCACCTCTTCATGGCTCAGCTCGCCCAGCGCGCTCAGGAGCAGCACGTCCCTGTCGCCGTCGGACAGGGCCCGCAGCTCCGCCGCGAGCCGTCCCTGCGTGCTCACGGCGTCCACGCGGGTCACCACGCGCTCCTCGTGGCCGTCCTCCGGGGAGCGGTGCACGCCGGCGCTGCGCTGCAGCGCCGCCAGCCGCCGGGTCTCGGTACGGCGGTGCAGGCTGATCAGGTTGGTGGCGAACCCGTAGAGCCAGGCGCGGACCTCGCCGCGCCCGGAATCGAACGTCTCGCGCTTCCTGAAGGCCGCGAGGAACACCTCGGCGGTCAGATCGTCGGCGGCCTGCCGGTCCAGGCGCCTGCCGAGGTAGGCATGGATCTCCGCCACGTACCGGTCGTAGATCTCACCGAACCGCTCGGGTTTTCGGCGCGACAGCTCCAGCAGGGCCGCGTCGCTCAGCGCCTCCGCCGGGTCCGATGGCCCGGCGCGAGCCGTCACTTTGGCAGTCACACCCTTTACTCAACCGATAGGGCGTTCTGCTTTCACACGGGAGGACCCAGGGCTCAGGGAACTTCCCAGCCGCGCTCGCGCAGCGCCTCGACCAGCATGGACACGGCGTCGGGCTCGACCGACAGCTCGGCGATGCCCAGGGGCAGCCCAGGGGCGTGCTCCAGGCGCACGTCCTCGACGTTGACCCCGACCTCGTCGCACACCTGGAATAGGCGGGCGAGCTGGCCGAGGCGGTCGCCGATGACGACCTGGACGACGGCGTAGGAGGAGGCCGGGCCGCCGTGCTTGCCGGGGATGCGGTCGTGGCCGACGACGCCGCGCTTGAGCAGCTGGGTGATGTCGTTGGTGGCGGTGCCGTCGCCCTCGGCCAGGGCGCGCAGGGCGCTGGCGGCGTCGGCCAGGTCGGCGGCGACGGCTTCGAGCACCTCGGCGACCGGGGAGGCGTTGCCGGACAGGATGCCGAGCCAGAGGCTCGGGTCGCTGCCCGCGATCCTGGTGACGTCACGCACGCCCTGGCCGGCCAGGCCGAGCGCGACGTCGGTGGCGTCGGCCAGGCGGGCCGCCACGGCGGAGGCGGCGACGTGGGGCGCGTGGGAGACGACGGCGACCGCGCGGTCGTGCTCGGACGCGCTCACCTCGACCGCGTTGGCCCCGCACAGCTCGATCAGCCGCAGCACGGTCGCCTTGGCCTCGGGGTCGGCCTCGTCGGTGGGGCACAGCGCCCACGGCCGGCCCAGGAACAGATCGGCCCTGGCCGCCCCCGGGCCGGACTTCTCGCGGCCCGCGAGCGGGTGGGAGGCGACGTAGGAGGTCAGGTCGCAGCCGAGCTGCGTGGCCCGGTGCAGGGGCTCGGCCTTCACGCTGGCGACGTCGGTGTAGAACCTGGCGGCGTTGATCCGCTGCAGCTCCAGCAGCTCGGTCGCCACGTGGGCCGGGGGGACCGCGATGATCGCCAGGTCCACCTCGCCGGTGTGCTGCTCGTCCGGGTCCCAGTCTTCGCCCGCGCCCAGCTCCCGTGCCAGCCGTACGGCGGCTTGATCGCGGTCGGCGAGCAGCACGCGTACGCCGCGCTTGCGCAGCGCCAGGGCAGCGGAAGTGCCGATGAGGCCGGTGCCGACGACGAGCGCGGTGCGAAGTTCCATCTCGGTGTCCTGATTTATCGGGCCATAGTGGGCGTGAGTATGCCCTGACGTAATCGCCGGGCGTTACTGGGCGATATCCTGCCGCAACTTCACCGCGCCACGCAGGTAGACATGCTGGATCGCGGAGCGCGGGCGGTCGAGGTCGACGTGGGCCATGAGGCGTACCACCCGGGGCAGCGCGCCCGGCACGTCGATCTCGGTGCAGCAGATCAGCGGCACCTCGTGGAAGCCCAGCTTGCGCGCCGCGAGCGCCGGGAACTCGGCCGTCAGGTCGGGCGTGGCCGTGAACAGCACGCTGATCACGTCGTCGGTGGTCAGCTCGTTACGCTCCATGATCGCGGTGACCAGCTCGGTCGTGCCTGCGATGATCGAGTCGCGGTCGTTGGCTTCCACCTGGATCGCCCCGCGGATCGCCCGCACCATGTGGTTTGTCCCCTTCCATAGCGGGAGAGCCCGTGCGGAGATTCGCACGGGCTCCTGCGTCCGGCCAGATTACAGCTTCACGGCCGCGTAAAGCTCACCGACCTCTTTCAAGGTCAGCGCCCTGACCGTCCCGGCTTTGGTACGGCCCAGCTTCACCGGGCCGAACTCGATCCTGGCCAGGTCGATCACCCGGTGGCCCGCCACTTCCAGCATGCGCCGGACGACGTGCTTGCGGCCCTCGTGCAGGACGACCTCGACCAGCGCCTGCTGGCCGTGCTCCTGCACGATCGCGAAGCTGTCGGCCTTGACGATGCCGTCCTCCAGCTCGATGCCCTGCTTGAGCCTGCGGCCCAGGTCGCGCGGGATCGGGCCCGGCACCTTGGCCCAGTACTTCTTCTGCACGCCGTAGCTGGGGTGCGTCAGCCGGTTGGCCAGCTCGCCGTCGTTGGTGAGCAGCAGCAGGCCCTCGGTCTCGGTGTCCAGCCTGCCCACGTGGAACAGCCTCGGGGCCAGCTCCTCCACGTAGTCGGCCAGGCACGGGCGGCCCTGCGGGTCGCTCATGGTGGAGACGACGCCGATGGGCTTGTTCATGGCGTAGTAGACGAGGTCGGGGGCGGTGGGGACGCGCTTGCCGTCCACGTGGATGACCTGCGTCGCCGGGTCCACCTTGGCGCCGAACCGCCGCACGACCTGGCCGTTCACGGTGACCCTGCCGTCGCCGATCATCTCCTCGCAGGCCCGGCGGCTGGCCACGCCCGCCTGGGCGAGCACCTTCTGCAGCCGCACCCCGTTGGGGACCTCGGTGGTGTCGCGCTCGTCGGTGTAGTCGTCGGGGTAGAAGTCGCGGTCGCGGAGGGGCTGGCGAGCGGCCTTCACGCGGTCGCGCTGGGGGCTGCCGCTGCCGATCGTCTGCACGTCGTCGCGGCGGGGGGTACGGGGGGCACGGTCGGCGGTGCGGGGGGCGTCGCCGTCCCGCCTGCCGAACCGGGCACGCGAGGAAGCCGGAGCTCCCCCGTCCCTGCGCCCACTCCGATCGGCCCGGAACCCGCCACCGCCACTGCGCTCATCACGCCGCCCGGCACCGTAACCGCCGCGGTCGTCGCGCCGGCCGGCACCGTAGCCCTCTCGCTCATCGCGCCGCCCGGCACCGAAGCCGCCGCGCTCATCGCGCCGGCCAGCGCTGTAACCGCCACGGTCATCGCGTCGGCCGGCCGAGTACCCGCCGCGCTCGTCACGCCGCCCGGCACCGTAACCGCCACGCTCGTCACGCTGCCCGGTACCGGAACCACTGCGCTCATCACGCCGGCCGGCACCGAAGCTGCCTCGCTCATCGCGCCGTCCAGCGCTGTAACCGCCACGCTCATCGCGTCGGCCGGCACCGTAGCCGCCGCGGTCGTCACGCCGGTTGGCCGTGTAGCCGCCACGGTCGTCACGCCGGCCGGGGCCGTACCCGCCGCGCTCGTCGCGTCGGTCGGGGCCGGAGCCGCCGCGCTCGTCGCGGGAACCGCGGGCGCGCTCGCCGCCGCGCTCGTCGCGGGAACCGCGGGCGCGCTCGCCGCCGGAGTCGTCACGACGCCCGGCGCCGTAACCACGGCGGTCGTCGCGGAACCCGCCGCCGCGCTGGCCGCCGCGCTCGTCGTCGCGGCGCTCGGAGCGGTATCCGCCCCGGTCGCCGTAGGGCCGCTCCTGGCGCTCACCGCGCCCGTTGCGGTCGTCGTACCGGTTTCCCCGGTCTTCGTACCGGCTCCCACGGTCGTCGTTCCGGCCGGTGCGGTCTTCGGTCCGGTTGCCGCGGTCTTCGTAACGGCTGCCGCGGTCGTCACGCGCCGGGTAGCGCTCGCCGCGGGGTTGCCACTGCTCGCGGCCGCCGGACCCGGCACGCGAGCCGCTCCGGTCGGCGCGGAGGGAGTCCCCGGACCCGCCGCGGAAACCGCCGCCGGAACGGGACCCTGAACTGGAATCGGAGCGGAAGGCGGGACGTCCCGCTCGGCCCTGACCCGAGCCGCCGGTACGTCCACGACCGCGTCCATCACCGGACGGGGTGCTACGCCTGTTGATCACTTTGTTGTCTCCTCGAGGTTTTCCACGTCGTCGGGGAGGAGGGGCGCGAGCTCGGGGAGCTCGCTGAGGTCCCGCAGTCCCAGACGTTCAAGGAAGTATGAGCTTGTCCGGTAGAGCACTGCCTGGCTCTCCGGGTCGGTGCCGGCCTCTTCGACCAGCCCTCTCGCGACGAGCGTCCGCATGACGCCGTCACTGTTCACGCCGCGTACCGCGGCGACGCGGGCCCGGCTCACCGGTTGCCGGTAAGCCACGACCGCAAGTGTTTCCAGCGCGGCCTGGGTGAGCCGCGTCTGCTGGCCGTCGCGTACGAACCGCTCGACCAGGGGCGCGCAGTCGGCACGCGTGTAAAAACGCCAGCCGCCCGCGACATCTCTCAAGTCAAAACCTCGGCCGGCGGCGGTATATTCCGCCGCCAGGCCCCGCAATGCGGCGGCGACCTCGTGGGTGGGCCGCTCCAGCACCTGGGCCAGGGTGATCTCGGCCACGGGCTCATCGACGACGAGCAGGATGGCCTCCAACGCCGCCGCCAACGTCGGCCCTTCCGCCGCGCGCTCCTGCCTCTCCTCCGCGTCCCCGGGCTCCTCCTCGAGGCCTTCCGCACCCCGCCCCGGACCCGCGCCCGGAGGACCCGCGGCCGGGGCGGTGGCCGTGCCGCTCGCCTCGCGACCGTCAATCGCCAGCGCCTCACCGGCCTCCGCAGCGCCCGGCTTCTCGGCCGCACGCGTTGCGCCGAACTCCACCGCACCGCTACCCGCCGACCCGGCGCCCGGAGGAGCCGCGGCCGGGGCGGCGGAGGGAGCATCCGGCGCCGGCGCGCTGTCCGATGGCGCCTCCCGCGAAGGCGGTCCGTCAGCCGAAAACGCCTCATCCGCGAGCGCCGCCCCGTCCGTCGATCCCGCCGCATCCGTCAGCAGCGTCCCGTCGGTCGATCCCGCCTCATCCGCCGATCCCACCTCGTCCATCGGCGGCGTCCCGTCAGCCGGTCGGACGTCGTCCATTGGCGGGGCGTCGTCCGTAAACGCGGCGTCGTCCCGTTGCGCGGCATCGTCCGTAAACGCGGCGTCGTCCGGTTGCGGAGCATCGGCCGGAGGCGGTGGTGGTGGCGGGGATGGGGGTTCGGCTGTGTCCTCCGCCTCAGGGGGTGAGGGTTGGGCGAGGGAGCCGGGGAGGCTCATCCAGGCGGGGAGCGGGGGCTCGGAGTCCGGGGATCGGCGAGGGGTGGGCAGTGGGTTGTCAGTCATTGCGTGGCTTCTCCGCGGATTCCTCGTAATCATCCCCCACCGCGACGTCCCCGTCGTCAGCGCCCGTCCAGGTTACGTGCAAGTCCCCCAGCGCTTCGACCTGTTCGAAGGTAACCGCCGACTCCCGGAAGAGCTCCAGCACCGCCAGGAACCGGGCGATGACCTCGAAAGTGCCCGAGCAGTCGGCCACCAGCGTGCGGAAGGTGGCGCGCCGGAGGCGGCGCAGGTGCATGACGAGGATGGCCGCCTGCTCCTTGACGCTCGCCAGGGGCTGGTAGATGTGCCCGACGCTGACGGTGGGGGGCAGCTTGGGGGTGAAGGCCTTGGCGGCGATCCTGGCGAGCTGCTCGGGCCCGATGCCCAGGATGAGCTCGGGCAGGAGGTTGGCGAACTGCGGCTCCAGCGGCACCGTACGGGGAAAGCGCAGCGCCTCCTCCGCCATCCGCCCCGCGAAGAGCTTCGCCACCTCCTTGTACGCCTTGTACTGCAGCAACCGCGCGAACAGCAGGTCCCTGGCCTCCAGCAGCGCCAGGTCCTCCTCGTCCTCGACCTCGCCCGAGGGCAGCAGCCGGGCCGCCTTCAGGTCGAGCAGGGTCGCCGCGACCAGCAGGAAGTGGCTGGTCTGGTCGAGGTCCCACTCGGGCCCCCGGGAGCGGATGTACGCGATGAACTCGTCGGTGACCTTGGAGAGCGAGACCTCGGTGATGTCCAGCTTGTGCTTGGCGATGAGGCCGAGGAGCAAGTCGAAGGGTCCCTCGAAGACGTCCAGGTGGACCTGGAACCCTTGGGGCTGCTCGGCGTCGGTCACCTGGCCATTGTGGCAGGCGCCGACCAGCGCGAGAGCACCTCGCGGGCCAGCTCACGGTAAGCGTTCGCACCGAGCGAGGACGGGTCGAAGGTGGTGATGGGCTCACCGGCGACCGTCGCGTCGGGGAAGCGGACCGTACGGTTGATCACCGTGTGGAACACCTTGTCGCCGAACGCCTCCACCGTCCGCGCCAGCACCTCGCGGCCGTGCAGCGTGCGGGCGTCGTACATGGTGGCCAGCAGGCCCTCGATCTCGAGGTCCTCGTTGAGCCGCTCCTGGACCTTGGAGATCGTGTCCATGAGCAGTGCCACGCCGCGCAGCGCGAAGAACTCGCACTCCAGCGGCACCATGACGCCGTGGGCGCAGGTGAGTGCGTTGATCGTGAGCAGGCCCAGCGACGGCTGGCAGTCGATGAGGCAGACGTCGTAGTGCGGCAGCAGCGGCTTGATCACCCGGCCGAGCACCTGCTCGCGGGCGACCTCGGTGACGAGCTGCACTTCGGCGGCCGACAGGTCGATGTTGCTGGGCAGCAGGTCGAGGCCCTCGACGCCGGTCTCCAGGAGCACGTCCTCGGCGGTGACGCCCCGCTCCATGAGCAGGTTGTAGACCGTCAGGTCGAGCTGGAGCGGGTTGATGCCCAGGCCGACGGAGAGCGCGCCCTGCGGGTCGAAGTCGACCAGCAGCACCTTGAGCCCGTATTCGACGAGCGCGGCACCCAGGTTGATGGTGGTCGTCGTCTTGCCGACGCCACCCTTCTGGTTGACCATCGCGACCACGCGCGCCGGGCCGTGCACCGCGGGGGGCACCGGTTCGGGGAACACGGGTCTGGGCCGCTGCGTGGGCCCGAGATTGACGCCGTTGGAAGGCGTGTTGGTCTTCGTGTCGCCCCAGGGGTTGTCGGGGGTCCCCGGGGTCGAACCCTTGGTCTCCACAGTCACCAGCTCGAACCTCCCTGACGATCCCGAACCGGACCGTCCGGACGGACACTATGGGCTCGCCACTTTAGGCGGCAAGGCGGCACGCCGAGGGCTGCCGCACGTCGCAAAAGACTATAGATCACTGCCGGGCACGTGGATGCGCGGCGGCGTAGACCTCGCGAAGTTTGTCGACCGTCACCAATGTGTAGACCTGTGTGGTCGTCACGGAGGCGTGGCCGAGCAACTCCTGGACCACCCTAACGTCAGCGCCGCCGTCTATCAGATGGGTTGCGAAGGAATGGCGAAGAACGTGGGGACTTATCCCGTCGAGCTCGGCGCGTTCGGCGGCGGCCTGGAGCACTTCCCACGCTCCCTGCCTGGTCAGCCGGCCTCCCCGGGCGTTCAGGAAGACGGCCGGGGTGCCGCGCCCGTGGGCGAGCAGGCCGGGGCGGGCCCGTACGAGGTAGGCGTCGAGCGCGGAGCGGGCGTAGCGGCCCAGGGGCACGACGCGCATGCGCTCGCCCTTGCCGCGCAGGCGCACCTGGTCGTCCTCGAGGTCGTCCACGGCCAGCCCGACGGCCTCGGAGATGCGGGCGCCGGTGCCGTACAGGACCTCGAGCAGGGCCCTGTTGCGCAAGGTCAGGGGCGCGCCGTCAGGGCCGGAGGCGGCGATGAGCCGCTCGACCTCGTCCACGCTGATGGCCTTGGGGAGCCTGCGCGGCTGGCGCGGCGGGCGTACCTCGTGGGCGGGGTCGTGGGCCGTGACGCCTTCGCGCAGAGCAAAACGGTGCAGCCCGCGCACGGCGGAGACGGCGCGGGCGGCCGAGCTGGCGACGAGCGCGGGGTGCTCGCCGTCGCCCTCGCGCAACGCGGCGAGGAAGGCCAGCACGTCGGCCTCCCCCACCTCGTCGAGCTCCGCCCGGCCGCGTGCGTGCAGGTGTTCGACGTATCGCCGCAGGTCACGACGGTAGGACGCGAGCGTGTTGGCAGCCAGGCTCCGCTCCACCGCCAGATGGGCGAGGTAGCTGGAGAGCACCGCCTCCACGAAAGGTCCTTCCGGTCACGCCTCTGGGGCGTCGGCGGGGCGCAACAGGGCGAATCCCTCAACCGAAGCCGCGTACGCGGCGAGGATACCGGCCACGGCCGGGGAATTGTGGATCATTCCCATGAGCGTCTTCTCGACCGCGTCGGGCAGGGGCACCCACTCGACCGGCATGTCGATCTCCTCGTGCCGGTGGACGAAGTCAGTCTCGATCTTGGTCAGGTCGCGGGCGAGGAAGACCCGGATCCGCTCGTCGGTCATGCCCGGGGAGGAGCGCAGGTCGACGAGGGTGTGCCAGGTGTCGGCCCGGTAGCCGGCCTCCTCGGCGAGCTCGCGGGCCGCCCCTTCGACGAGCGATTCGCCTTCGACGTCGCGGATCCCGGCGGGCAGCTCCCACATCAGCATGCGCGTGGGGTGGCGGTACTGCCTGATCATCAGGACCCGCTCCCGGTCGTCGAGCGCGAGCACGGCGACCGAGCCCGGATGCACCACGACGTCGCGCTCGGCGACCTCGTCGCGGGGCATCTTCACCGAGTCCGTGACCACCGTGATGACGTGGCCGCGGAAGCGTTCCTTGGAATCGACGACGTCCCACGCCTCGGGCGTGTCTTCCACTCTCACAGGTCTCACTGGGTCACCTTCGTGCTGACTCGCGCGTCGGCGTACGTCAGGGCCGCGGAGATGAGGCCCTTGAACATGGGGTTGGCCCGCGTGGGGCGCGAGCGGAACTCGGGGTGGGCCTGGGTGCCGACGAAGAACGGGTGGACGTCGGTGGGCAGCTCGGTGTACTCGACCAGGCGGCCGTCGGGGGACAGGCCGGAGAAGACCAGGCCGACCTTCTCGAGCTGCTCGCGGTAGGCGTTGTTGACCTCGTAGCGGTGGCGGTGGCGCTCGTCGGCCTTGGCCTTGCCGCTGTAGAGCTGCCTGGCCAGGGTGCCCTCGCCGAGCTTGGCGGTGTAGCTGCCGAGCCGCATGGTGCCGCCCATGTCGCGCTCGCCGGCGACGACGTCCTCCTGGTCGGCCATGGTGGAGATGACCGGGTGCTTGGTGTCGGGGTCGAACTCGGCGGAGTTGGCGTCCTCGATGCCGGCCATGTTGCGGGCGGCCTCGATGACCATGCCCTGCATGCCGAGGCAGATGCCGAGCAGCGGGATCTTGCCCTCGCGGGCGTGGCGGATCGCGCCGATCTTGCCCTCGATGCCGCGCACGCCGAACCCGCCGGGGATCAGCACGCCGTCGACGCCGTCGAGCTCGCGCTCGGCGCCCTCGGGGGTCTCGCAGTCGTCGCTCTTGACCCACCGGATGTTGACGCGGGCGTCGTTGGCGAACCCGCCGGCCCGCAGCGCCTCGGTGACCGACAGGTACGCGTCCGGCAGGTCGATGTACTTGCCGACCAGGGCGATCGTGACCTCCTTGGCCGGCCGGTGCACCCGGCGCAGGAGCTCCTCCCACTCCTTCCAGTCGACGTCGCGGAACGGCAGGCCGAGCCGGCGCACCACGTACGCGTCGAGCCCTTCGGAGTGGAGCACCTTGGGGATGTCGTAGATCGAGGCCGCGTCCACGGCGGAGACGACGGCGTCCTCGTCCACGTCGCACATCAGGCTGATCTTGCGCTTGATCGCCGTCTGCACGGGCCGGTCGGAGCGCAGCACGATCGCGTCCGGCTGGATGCCGATGCTGCGCAGCGCCGCCACGCTGTGCTGGGTCGGCTTGGTCTTGAGCTCGCCGGAGGGGCCGATGTACGGCAGCAGCGACACGTGCAGGAAGAACACGTTGTCGCGCCCGACCTCGTGCCTGATCTGGCGGACGGCCTCCAGGAACGGCAGCGACTCGATGTCGCCGACCGTGCCCCCCACCTCGGTGATGACCACGTCCACCTCAGGAGCGGCCATGCCCCTGATCCGGTCCTTGATCTCGTTGGTGATGTGCGGGATCACCTGGACGGTGTCGCCAAGGTATTCGCCTCGCCGCTCCTTGGCGATGACGTTGGAGTAGACCTGGCCGGTCGTCACGTTGGCCGAGCCGTGCAGGTCGGTGTCGAGGAAACGCTCGTAGTGGCCGACGTCGAGGTCGGTCTCGGCGCCGTCGTCGGTGACGAACACCTCGCCGTGCTGGAACGGGTTCATGGTCCCGGGGTCGACATTCAGGTACGGGTCGAGCTTCTGCATGGTGACCCGGAGACCGCGCGCCTTGAGCAGGCGACCGAGGCTGGATGCCGTGAGCCCCTTGCCGAGACTGGAGGCGACACCGCCGGTGACGAACAGATGCTTGGTTTGCGATGCGCTGCGCAAAGGGGCTCCCGTGGCTCGAGGTGTGGTCGAAGTGTCCACGGGCTCTCAGGATATCAAACAACGCCCCCGACATGCCCGAACGGCTTGACCTAGCGGTAACTTTGGTCCCTATGTCATTGGTACGGCGGGCAGTCGGCGCGCTGATTCACCGAGCCTACGGGGCGATCCGGCGCGCGGGCGCGATCACTCCTGCCGTTCCGGCCGGCTACCGATTCGGCCGGATCGGCGACGGGGTCAGCATCGCCTTCCCCCCGGGCGCGATCTTCGGCGAGCGGTGGATCGAGATCGGCGACCACACGCTGGTCGGCGAGCGCGTGTCCCTGTCCTGCGGCATGGGCCCCGGGCTGGACCTGGGGCCGGAGTCCATCCTGCGCATCGGCGGCGGCTGCTCGATCGGCCGCGGCTCGCACATCGTGGCCCACCAGTCGATCGACATCGGCGACGACGTCTTCACCGGCCCGTACGTGTACATCACCGACCAGAACCACGTCTACGACGACCCCGACGTGCCGATCGGCCGGCAGTGGCCACGTAACAGCCCGGTATCGATCGGCTCCGGCTCGTGGATCGGGGCGGGCGCGATCATCCTCCCGGGCACGAGGCTGGGCCGCCAGTGCGTGGTGGCGGGCGGGGCGGTGGTCCGCGGCGAGTTCCCTGACCACAGCGTGGTCGCCGGCGTGCCGGCCAAGGTGGTCCGCGGCTACACCTCGGAGCTCGGCTGGCACGCTCCCGGCGGCCTCCTGAAGCACCCGGCCCGCCCCGGGGGATGGACCGAACAAGCTTCTGCCGGTTAGCGTCGAATCATGCGGACCCCCATCTGTGAGCGCCTGGGCATCGAGTTCCCGTTGTTCGCCTTCAGCCACTGCCGCGACGTCGTGGCCGCCGTCACGAACGCGGGCGGTTTCGGGGTCCTGGGTGCGATCGCGTACTCGCCGGAGCAGCTCGACACCGAGCTGACCTGGATCGACGGGCAGGTGGGCGGCCGGCCGTACGGCGTGGACGTGCTCGTGCCCGGCAAGGTCGACGCCTCCGCGCTCGACCGGCAGGCGCACCTCATGGACTTCGTCCCCGACCGGCACCGCGACTTCGTCACCCACCTGCTGTCCAAGTACGGCGTGAGCGCCCCCATGCAGCCGCTGACGGCGGCGGCGGACGAGTTCGGCAGGCGGGTCACGGCGGCCGGGGCGACGGGGCTGATCGACGTGGCGCTCAAGCACCCGATCGGGCTCATCGCCAGCGCCCTGGGGCCGCCTCCGCCCGAGATGGTCGCCAGGGCCAGGGAGGCGGGGGTGCCGGTGGCCGCGCTGGTCGGCACGGTCGAGCACGCCCGCAGGCAGGTGGCGGCGGGCGCGGACCTCATCGTGGCCCAGGGCACCGAGGCGGGCGGGCACACCGGCGACATCTCCACGATGGTGCTGGTCCCGCAGGTCGTGGACGCGGTCGCCCCGGTCCCCGTGCTGGCCGCGGGCGGGATCGCGTCCGGGCGGCAGATGGCGGCGGCCATGGCGCTCGGGGCCGAGGGGGTCTGGTGCGGCTCGGTCTGGCTGACCACGGAGGAGGCGGAGACGTCGCCCGCGGTCAAGCGCAAGTTCCTGGCCGCCTCGTCGCTGGACACGGTCAGGTCCAGGTCCCGTACGGGCAAGCCGGCCCGCCAGCTCAAGTCCGCCTGGACGGAGGAGTGGGACTCCGGCCAGGAGAGCCCCGGGCCGCTCGGCATGCCGCTGCAGCTGCTGGTGGCCGAGGGCGCGATGGCCCGCATCGGGGCGGCGGCGGAGAAGGGCGAGCCGGGGGCGGTGGAGCTGGTCAACTACTTCGTCGGCCAGGTCGTGGGCCAGCTCGACCAGGTGAGACCGGCCCGCGAGGTGGTCTACGACATGATCAGCGAGTTCGGGGAGGCGGTGGAGCGGCTGCGGCTCCTGACCGGCTCCGACTAGCCGCGTAGACGTACAGGTACGGGTGCCGCGGCCGGACCTCGCCGCCCGCCGCGGCCCTGGCCAGCGCGAGCGCGCCGTCGGCGGAGGTGCCGACGGGCGGCGTGAACCGGGCTTGCGGCAGCAGGTCGCGCACGGTGGCCTGGAACGGCTCCATCAGCAGGTCCGCGGCGTCGAAGATCCGGCCGCCCCAGGAGAAGACCGGGTCGAGCCCCGACGCGGCGGCGACGGCGGTCTGGCCGAGCTGCCGCCCCGCCTCGGTCCAGATCCCGCGCGCCACAGGGTCTCCCGCGCGGGCCGCGTCGGCCACGGACGGCGCGAACGACGCCAGGTGGTGCGCCGGCGAGCCCGACTCGTAGACGAGCGCCACCAGGTCCAGGGGGTGGCCGAAGCGGGCCGTCAGGTGTTCGAGCAGGGCGGGCGAGCCGCCGGCCCGGCCGTCGTGGGCGCGCAGGGCGGCCTGGAGGCCCTGCGCGCCGATCCAGGCGCCCCCGCCGTGGTCGCCGAGCAGGTGGCCCCATCCGTCGGACTGGTTCCAGACGCGGTCGAGGTCGGTGCCGAGCGTGATGACGCCGGTCCCGGCGGCGACCACCACTCCGGGCCGGAACCCGAGCGCGCCCACGTGCGTGGTCACCATGTCCCCCGCGACCACGAGCGTGCCGAGCCCGAACCGCTCCCCCAGCGCCCGCCACAACGCCTCCGGCTCCCTGACCAGCCCCGGCAGCCCGGTCACGCCGACGGCCATCCCGTCCAGCCGCCCGGGGACGCGCGCCGCGTCCCCGATGACCGACGCGATCCGGAGGGCGAGCCGGTCGAGGTCCACCCGGCCCTCGGTACGGGGCACGGGCGCCGAGTCCTCGCCGTACGCGATCTCCCCGCCGCTCTCGATCCGTGTCCTGATGCCTCCGCCGCCGACGTCCACGCCCGCGAAGCCGCTCATCCGGCGTGCCCGCCCAGTGCGGCCACGGCCGCGCGGACGCCCGGATGCGCGGCGAGCGATTCCCGCGCCTGGCCGGGTGTGCAGCCCGTGAGCAGCCGTACGAGCGCCTCCGGGATCCGCCCGTCCGCCTCCGCCAGCGCGGCGGCGCAGGCCGCGGCGTCCTCCCCGGTCGCCTCCACGAGCAGGTTCACCGCCCGCTGCTCCAGCTTGGCGTTGGTGGCGACCAGGCCGACCATGAGGTTCGAGTACGTACGCCCCGACTTGATCATGAGCGCCGTCGAGAACGCGTTGAGCAGCACCTTGGTCGCCGTGCCCGCCTTGAGCCGGGTGGACCCGGTGAGCGCCTCGGGCCCGGTGTCCGCGACGACGAGGATCTCGGCCAGGTCGCGCAGCGGCGCGGCCGGGTTGCAGGTGATCAGCACGGTGAGCGCGCCCGCCGCCCGGGCCGCGCGCAGCGCCCCGGCCACGTACGGGGTGGCCCCGGACGCCGTGATCCCGATCGCCAGGTCGTTCTCGGCGAGCGCCCCGGCGTCGGCGGCTCCGAGCTCCTCGGCGTCCTCCCGGTCCACGGACGAGTCGGTGAGCGCGCCAGGACCGCCGGCGAAGTGCGCCGTGAACAGGCCACGCGCCACCCCGAACGTCGGCGTGATCTCGGTGGCGTCCAGCACCGCCAGCCGCCCCGACGCGCCGGCGCCGAAGTAGTGCACGCGTCCACCCCGGCCCAGCCGGAGATACGCCTCGTCCACCGCCCGGGAGAGCGCCGTGGCGGCGGCGCGGGCGGCCGCGACCGCCGTGGCGTCCTCGTCCAGCAGCAACCGCAGGACGTCTGCTGACTCCAGCGTGTCGATGTCGGCGGTGCGCGGGTTGCGGCTTTCGGTCGGTGGTGCCACCGGGGGCATCGTGCTCCTCATCGATCGTGTTCGAACGGGCCGGTCTGGCCCGCGTAGGCGGTGAACAGCCGGCGTGACTCCGTGGCGAGGTCGCCCTGGTCCGGCGGCACCGGCCCCGGGCCCTCCCGCAGGAAGAGCTCGGCGCGTTCGCGGAGCCGTTCCCGCAGCTCCGTCTCGGCGCCGGGGTCGCCGGCGAGCGCGCGTCCGAGACCCCGCGCCCACAGCTCCCAGCGGTCGCGGTAGTAGCCGCCGACCAGTCCCGCCCAGTGCCGGGCCGCGTAGTCGTCCAGCAGCGGGCTGTCCGAGGTGCCCCACACCGTGAGGATGCGGCGGGCGTTGTCCCGCAGGACCGCGCGGTCGTCCGGATCGGCGGCCCACGACACCGCCTTGGCCTCCCAGTGCCGGAAGGTGTACTCGGGGCGGCAGGCCAGCATCCGGTCGAGGTCCTCGAAGACCCGGAGGAACCGGTCGACCTGCGCCGGGCCGCCCGCCGAGTCCAGGACGTCGAGGCAGAGGCGGTCGGCGACCCTGGCCATGTACGCGATGCCGGTCTCCACGAGGTCGTGCCCGAGCGGTCCCGCGGCCAGGCCGGGGTCACGCTCGGCCACCTCGATCATCCGCTCCCAGGCCGCGGCTAGGACCTCCGGCCGGTACCACAGGAAAGCGGCGACGTCGGCGCGGAGCTCGGCCGGGTCGCGCTCGTACGAGGGCGCCGCGGTGATGACGCCTTCGAACGCCTGGGGGAGGATCGGCAGGCCCCGGGTGTCGTAGACGGTCTCCAGGAGCCCGTGCCAGGCCGCCCGCAGCTCTGCCTTCCACCGGGTGCCGTAGCGCCCGGTCACGAAGGCGTCGAGCCAGGCGTCGAGGTCGGGGACCTCGTTCCAGATCTGGTCGGCGACGAGCTCGAAGAAGACCGGGTTGTTGCGGGTGGCCTCCATGGACAGGCCGAGGCCGGCGGGCGGGCTCGGCGCCGCCAGGGCCGCGTCGATCCCGGCGGGCACGCCGCGCAGGCCGGCGCCCGGGTCGGTGCGGCCGCCGAAGTTCAGCAGCGCGCACCAGAGCCAGGGCTTCCCGGAGAACCCCTGGAAGCGGCCCCACAGCGGGTCGTGCTCCGCCCACAGGTCCGCGACGAGCATCCGGCCGTCCGGGATCGCGTCGAGGAAGGCGTTGACGCGGTCCTCGGCCCAGAACTCCCGCTGGTAGGAGAACGGCCAGGCCTGCATGAGCCAGACCGCGTCCGGGTCGGCGGCCTGGAGGCCGGCCAGCGTCGCCGCCGCCACGGCCCCGGGGAAGGCCGGGTCGGCGTCGATGGGGACCATCTCGATGAACGGGTCGGCGGCGTACAGGTGATCGGTCCCGAAGAGCTTGATCTGCGCGCGGGCGATCTCGGCGCCGATCCGCTCGTACAGCGGGTCGGCCGGGTCGAGGACCCAGGTCTCGAACCCCTGCCAGAGGCGGCGACCGGCCCGGGCCGTCGACGCGAGCTCGGGCGGGACGTGTCCCGTGAAGGCCGGCAGCACGGGGGTCATGCCGAAGGCGCGCTCGCGGTCGAGGATGCGCGCGCCGAGCTCGCGATGGCTCTCGATCCAGGACGACGAGAGCGGGCCCGCGAAGCTGTCCAGGCAGCCCATGAACTGGAACGGCAGGTAGCCCGGCCCGCCCAGGAAGCCGCGGATCCGCCGGTCGTCGAGACCGAGCGCGGAGTAGGCGGCGTGCAGCGCGGCCTCGTGACCGGTGACGGCCAGCGGCATGGTGATGCCGTGCAGGGCCATCCAGTCGATCTCGCGTTCCCAGTCGGCCCAGTCCCAGTAGGGCATCGTGTAGCTGAAGGTGCAGAAGTTGAAGTAGTAGCCCTCCCGCACCCGCGCCGCGCCCTGTCGCGGCGGGGCGTCGGGCAGCGACGTCAGCCCCAGGGGCAGCACCGTGTCCCAGCCCACGGACGTGCCGCAGCGTTCCCGGAGATAGTGGTGGAGCGCGACCGAGGCGCTCACCCCGTCCGTCGCGGCGATGGCGAGCACGCCGCCCGCCGCCTCGTAGGCGTATTCGCGCCCGTCGCCGTCGCGGGCGGCGAACCGTACCGACTCGGCCACGGGCCCCAGCACGCGGCGGGCCAGACCGCGGACGGTTTCCGCCCAGGGCGGGCCCTCACCGGACAACACTGCAGGTCACACCCCTCGACGAATTAGTTCCGTACGGTCCATAATTAATATGCTAGCGTACCGGCAACCGATCGCAGGGAGAGAGAGCATGGAGCAGGTCGTCGCCGCCGGCACGCAGTTCATGCGCGAGGTCAACGCCGCCGCCGTCCTGCGCAAGCTGCGGGCCGCGCCGCCGAAGGAGGCCAGCATGAGCGTGTCCGTGCTGGCCAAGTCGGTGGGGCTCTCCCGCCAGGCGGTCACCCGCTCGCTCAACGCGCTGGTCGCCGAAGGGCTCGTCGAGTTCGGTCCCCTTGACCGCGACTCCACCCGGGCGGGGCGGCCGGCGCAGCTCGTACGGTTCCGGGCGGAGGCCGGCCACGTGCTGGGCCTGTCGATCAGCCCGCAGGACGTGCGCGTGGCGCTGGCGGACCTGGCCGGCACGGTCACGGCCTCCGACGCGCAGCAGCTCGGCGCCGGATCCGGCGGCGAGCAGGTGGTGGAGACGCTCCTGGCCACGGTGGAGCGGACGCTGCGCGCGACGGGCGTCACGACCGGCGACCTCTGGTTCGCCTCGGTGGGCACCCCCGGCATCGTCGACCCGGCGGCCGGGGTCATCAAGCTCATCCCGAGCATGCCCGGCCTGGCCGGCGACCTCCTCGTACGCCGCCTGACGGAGGCGCTCGGCTGCCCCGTCTACCTGGACAACGACGTCAAGCTGGCCACGCAGGGCGAGCGGTGGCGGGACGCGGAGCGGCGCGAGGACTCCCTGGTGATGATCCACTGGGGCGAGCGGGTCGGCGCCGGTATCGTGCTGAACGGCGAGCTCTACCGCGGCGCCTCCAATGACGCCGGCGACGTCGGCTTCCTCGACCTGTTCACCGAGGGCCCCTCGACACCCCGCCATCCGCAGGGCCATCCGCAGGGGCTGGGCCCGTTCGAGGACCGGGTCGGCGGCGCGGAGATCGTGCGCCAGGCCACGGCCGCGGCCGGACGCGCCGCCGACGGCGCTCTCCTGGCCCGGATCGAGGCCGCGGGAGAGCACGCGCTCGAGGCCGTGCTGGACGCCGTCGCCGACGGCGAGCCGGCGGCGCTGGAGGCGATCGACGTGGTGGCCCGCCGCTTCGCCAAGGGGATCACCGTGATCCGGGCGATCCTCAACCCGCGGCTCGTCGTCATCGGCGGGCCGCTGGCCAGATGCGGCGAGCCGCTGCTCGCGGCGCTCCGGCGGCACCTTTCCGGCGAGCCGCTGGACCAGCCGGCGCTGGAGGTCTCGGCGCTCCAGGAGGACGCCGTCGTCCACGGGGCGCTGCTGCACTCGCTGGACGAGATCGAACGGACCAGATTCGGCCTGGTGAGACCAGGCTCCGCCGGATGAGAGCCGGATGAGAACCGGCCGCCATGAGGGCCGTTGAGGACACGACGCCACCCACCCGATTGAGGAGAGAGGTCACACGCATGACGAGACCAGCCCGGCGCGCGGCGGTCGCGGCGCTCAGCGTCACGACGGCGTTCGCGCTGACGGCCTGTGCGGGCACCAGCAGTTCGGGGGGTAATACGGCGACGAAGGTCAACGTATCGACCACCGTTCCGAACGACCCGGTGACCCTGACCCTGGCCTACACCAACGACCCGCCCACCAAGGCGCTCATCGACGGCTTCACCAAGAAGCACCCCAACGTCACCGTCAAGCCCCAGATGACGCCGTTCAACGACTACATCAAGTCCATCAAACTGGCGATGTCGTCCGACTCGGCGCCGGACATCGCCCAGTACAACCCGGGCGCGATGAACTCCCTGGTCCCGGCCGGTCTCATCCTCGACCTGAGCCCGTGGTCCAAGGCGTACGGCTGGACCACCAAGTTCCCGCCGGCCAGCCTCGAGGTCCTCAGCTCCGACAAGTCGGCCAAGCAGTTCGGGACGGGCAACCTGTACGCCGTGCCCGGCGGGCTGTCGGTGCTCGGCGTCTTCTACAACAAGAAGATCGTGAAGGAGGCGCCGAAGACGCTGGCCGACTTCGAGGCCGCGATGCAGAAGGCCAAGGACGCCGGCCAGACCCCGCTGAGCAACGGCGCGCTCCAGGTCGGCGGGTTCCACCTGTGGAACGCGCTGCTCAACGTGACCGGCGACGTCAACGACTACCGGTCGTGGGTGTACGGCAAGCCGGGCGCGACGATCGAGAGCCCGGCCGCGACGAAGGCCACCCAGACGCTGACCGACTGGGCGAAGAAGGGATACATCTCCGCCGGGGCCAGCGCCACGGGCGACGCCGACGCGCTGGCGAGCTTCGCCAAGGGCGGCAGCGCGTTCCTGATCACCGGCAACTGGGCGGCCTCCACCCTGGAGACCGAGATGAAGGACGACGTGGGCTTCTTCCTCATGCCCACGGCCTCGGGCGAGCCCGCTAAGGTCGCCTCGGGCGCCAGCGTCGCGTACGCCATCTCGTCGAAGTCGAAGAACCCGAACGTCGCCGCGGCGTTCCTCGACTACCTCAGCTCGCCGGAGGCGGCGAAGATCGAGTTCGACGGCGGGTTCATGCCGGTCGACACCAAGGCCGAGCTGGGCGCGACGGGGCTGCGCGGCGACATCGCAGGCGTCTTCGCGCCGGTGGCGCAGGGCAACGGGATCGTCCCGTTCCCGGACTTCGCCTCCCCCGGCATGATCGACAAGCTGACTCCCGGCATCCAGGGCCTGATCAGCGACAAGATGGCCCCCGACGCCTTCCTGAAGTCCCTGCAGGAGTCGTGGGACGCCCATCATGGCTCGTGAGCTGAGCCCGGCCGTCTCCCCGCCGCGGGCCGCTCCGGCCCGCCGCGGGGGTCGGGCGGCCGCCGGGGACACCCGGCCCCCGCGACGGCTGGGGCGACGGGCGCGCGGCTGGCTGTACGTGCTGCCCGCGCTCGCGGTGTACCTGGGCTTCGCCATCTGGCCCGCGCTGAACACGCTCCGCCTGTCGCTCCTGACCTGGGACGGCATCCTGCCGCCGGTCTGGGCGGGCTTCTCCAACTACGTCAAGATTTTTCGTGATTCAGCGCTGTACGAGGCCATCCTGCACAGCCTCGCGCTGATCGTCTTCTTCTCGGTCATCCCCATCGGCGTCGGGCTGCTCATGACGGCGCTCCTGATGGGCAAGGTGCGCCGGGGCATGACGTTCTTCCGGATCGTCTTCTTCCTCCCCCAGGTGCTGCCGCTCGTCGCCGTCGGCATCACCTGGCGCTGGCTCTACGGCGAGTCCGGCGTGGTCAACCAGTTCCTCGACCTGGTGGGGCTGGGGTCGATCACCCGCGCCTGGCTGGGCGACTACGGCCTGGCGCTGATCGCGCTCGGCCTCATCGGCACGTGGGTGATGAGCGGATTGTGCATGATGCTCTTCCTGGCCGGCGCGCAGAAGATCGACCCGTCCCTGTACGAGGCGGCCAAGCTCGACGGCGCTGGGGCGCTGCGGCAGTTCCGGCACGTCACCGTGCCCGGGGTGCGCAGGGAGATCACGGTCGCCGGCGTCATCACCACGATCGCCGCGCTGGCCAGCTTCGACCTCGTCTTCGTCACCACGAACGGCGGCCCGGCGGGGCAGACCAACGTGCCCGGCCTGCTCGTCTACCGGCTGGCCTTCAACGAGGGCGACATCGGCGGCGCCAGCGCGCTCGCGGTCGTGCTGACCGTGATCGTGGTCGCCGTCGTCAGCGCCGTCCGATACTTCACCAGGGATGATCAGAGTTGAGAACGCTCGGCGGAGTCAGTGTCCGGTACGGAGTGCTCGTCCTGCTGGCGGTGATGGTGCTGGTGCCCTTCGCCGGCATCGTCCTGGCCGCCCTGCACCCCTCGGGCGCGCAGCTCGACGGGCTGAGCATCCCGGACAGGTGGTCGTGGGAGACCTTCGCGCTCGCCTGGGAGCGGGGCAACTTCACCAACCTCATGCGTTCGAGCGTGCTGATCGCGGTCGTCGTGGTGCCGCTCGCGGTGGCGATGGCCACGCTCGCCGGGTACGGGCTGGCGGTCCTCAAGGTGTGGGGGCACCGGACGTTGTCGTTCGGGTTCGTGATGGGGCTCACGCTGCCGATCGAGGTCATCGTGGTGGCGCTCTACTTCAACCTGCGCGAGGTCGGCCTCACCAACTCCTACGTCGGCGTCATCCTGGCCGAGGCGGCGCTGTTCATGCCCTTCGGGGTGTACTGGATGCAGACGCACTTCTCGAACGTGCCCGAGGAGCTCGTCGAGGCGGCGCGCATCGACGGCGCCCGCGACCTCGTGGTGCTGGCGCGCGTGCTGCTGCCCATCTCGTGGCCCGCGGTCACCACGCTGTCGGTTCTCTACTTCATGTGGTCGTGGAACCAGTTCATGCTGGTGCTGGTCATGATGCAGGACCCGGACCGGCGCACCGCGCCGAGCGGGCTGGGGCTCTTCGTCGGCCAGTACACGACGGACATCCCGTTGCTGGCGGCGGCCTGCCTGATCGTCATCGCCCCGATCGTCGTCGTGTACCTCGTCTTCCAGCGCAGCTTCGTCAACGGCATCACCCAGGGTGCCATCAAGGGCTGACCCCCTTCGGCCGCCGGCCGGCTGGGGTCCCTTGGCGAAGCGCGAGGCGAAGGACATGTGCGAGGACCGTACGCCATCCCCGAAAGGACCCCGGCCCCGATGGTGGGCAAGTGGCCCACATTTGGCATTCACGCCGAAACCCATGTCAAGATGCGCGTGTGGTCGGGACACCGCCGGAGCTGGAGCGTGGCACGGGAGTCCCCGCGCACGTGCAGATCGAGCGGTGGCTGCTCGAGTCGATCTCCAGCGGCGAGATGGAGCCGGGCGACCGGCTGCCCGGCGAGCGGGAGCTGGCCGGGCGGCTGGGCGTGAGCAGGATGACGCTCAGGCAGGCGCTGGCCACCCTGGAGCGCGACGGCGTGCTGATCAGGGTGCCCGGCAGGTCGGGCGGCGCGTTCGTGGCCGAGCCGCGCATCGAGTGCGACCTGACCGGGCTGGCCGGGTTCACCGAGCAGATGCGGCGGGCCCACCTGCGGGCCGAGGCGCGGGTCCTGGCGGCGGTGACCGTGCCCGCCCCACGGTCGGTGGCCGCGGCGCTGGAGGTGGAGGAGGGCTCGCCGGTGCACGAGGTGGCCAGGGTGCGCTCGGCCGGGCTGTCGCCGGTGGCGCTGGAGCGCTCCTGGTTCCCGCCCCTGCCCGGCTTCCTCGACCAGGACCTCACCGGCTCCCTCTACGCCCTGCTGGCCGCCCGCTACGACCTGGAGCCGCGTACGGCGGTCGAGCACCTGGCCCCGGTGATCGCCCGCCCGGCGGAGGCCGCCGAGCTGGGCATCGCCCCCGGCGCGCCGCTCATGCTCATCGAGCGCACCGCCTACGCGGTCGACGGCACGCCGGTGGAGTTCGCCCGGGACCTGTTCCGCCCCGACCGGGTCCGGATCTCGGTACGCAGCGGCGTCACGGAACCAGGGGGGTCCTGACCACGACGCCCGGCACCCAGGCACCCTCGACCTCGATCTCGACCTGGGCCCCCGGGCCGACCGGCAGGTAGGCGTAGGCGATCGACTCCTTCGCGGTGTAGCCGTACCCGCCCGAGGTGACCCGGGCCACGACCTGCCCGTCCAGCCGTACGGGCTCGTTGCCGAGCGCGACGGCTCTCGGGTCGCGCAGCGTCACGCACCGCAGCCGCCGCTCGGGCGCCGGGTCCAGGGCGTCCTTGCCGAGGAAGTCCTTGTCCGTCTTGACGCAGAACCCCAGCCCCGCCTCGTACGGCGTCGTCTCGGGCCCGATGTCCGCGCCCCACACCCGGTACCCCTTCTCCAGCCGCAGGCTGTCGATGGCCCGGTAGCCGCCGGCCACCAGCCCGTACGGCCCCCCCGCCCGCCACAGCTCCTGCCACAGCCCCAGCCCGTACTCGGTGGAGCAGTACAGCTCCCAGCCCATCTCCCCCACGAACGTGACCCGCAGCGCCAGCACCGGCACGTCCCCCACGGTGATCTCCCGCGACGACATGAACGGGAAGTCCATCGGGTCCGGCGTGAGCCCCGCGATGATCTCGGGGGCGCGCGGGCCCCACAGGGCGAAGCACGCGTACTGGCCGGTGACGTCGGCGATCCTGGCCGTCGCGCCGGTGCGCGCGGCCTGCTTGCGCAGCCAGCCCAGGTCGTGCGAGCCGAACGCGGTGCCGGTGACGATCAGGAACTCCTGCTCGCCCCGCCTGGTCACGGTGAAGTCGCACTCGATGCCGCCGCGCCGGTTGAGCGCCTGGGTGTAGGTGACGGCGCCGACCTCGCGGGCGACCCGGTTGTCGCACACCCATTCCAGCAGGTCCGCCGCGTCCGGGCCGGAGACCTCGATCTTCGCGAACGAGCTCTCGTCGAACAGGCCCGCCGTGGTGCGCGTGGCCCGGTGCTCGACGCCGATCGCGGGCGACCAGAGCCGCCCGGCCCACCCGCCGGGCCGCTCCCCCTCGTCCGTCGCGTTCGCGTCGTAGTAGTTGACCCGTTCCCAGCCGGACTTCTCGCCGAAGGCGGCGCCGTGGGCGGCGTGCCAGCCGTACGCGGGCGAGAGCCGCAGGGGCCGCCCCGCCGAGCGCTCGTGGCCCGGGTAGCGGATGTCGTAATACGTCTCGTAGTTCTCGACGGCCCGCTTGACCGTGTACGACGGCGAGCGGTACTGGCGGCCGAAGCGGCGGATGTCCATGTGCCAGAGGTCCATGCTGGGCTCGCCCTCGACGATCCACTCGGCCATCACCTTGCCGATGCCGCCCGCGCCCGCGATGCCGTGCGCACAGAACCCGGCCGCCACGAAGAACCCGCCGACCTCCGTCTCCCCCAGGCAGAACTCGTTGTCGGGGGTGAACGCCTCGGGGCCGTTGATCAGCTTGCGGATGCCGACGTCGGCCATCGCAGGCACCCGAATCTGAGAATTATCCGAAATTTCCTCAAATCTCGGCCAATCTTCGGACAAGAGGCGGCCGTTGAAGTCCGCGGGGACGGCGTCGAAGGAGTTCGGGCCAGCCGTCCAGGGCGCGCAGGTGCGCTCGTACCCGCCCATGACCAGCCCCTGCACCTCCTGCCGGTAGTAGACGAGCAGGTCGGGGTCGCGCAGCGTGGGCAGCCCCGTGTGGTCGTGGCAGGCGTCGGTCACCACGTACTGGTGCGACATCGGCACGATCGGGATCCGCGCCCCGGCCATGCGGCCGATCTCGGCCGCGAACATGCCGCCGCAGTTGACCACGATCTCGCAGTCGATGTCCCCCTGGTCGGTGCGCACGCCGGTGACGCGGCCGTTCGCCGTCGTGATGCCGAGCACCCTGGTGTGGGTACGGATGACCGCCCCGCCCTCGCGGGCCCGCTGGGCCAGGGCGTAACAGAGCTGCGAGGGGTCGATCTGCCCGTCCGTGGGCAGGTACGCGGCGCCCACGACGCCCTCGGGGTCCATGAGGGGGAACAGCTCGACGGCCTCGGCCACCGAGATCTCCTCCAGCGGCAGCCCGAACGTCCGCGCCCAGCCGATCTGCCGGCGGATCTCCGCCATGCGCTCGGGCGTGGAGGCCAGCTTGATGCCGCCGCACTCCGTCCATCCGGCGTCGAGGGTGCGGTAGAGCTCGACGGAGTACTGGTTCATGCGCGTCAGGGTGGGATCGGCGCGCAGCTGGCCCACCAGTCCCGCCGAGTGGAAGGTGGAGCCGCTGGTGAGCTCGTCCCGCTCCAGCAGGACGACGTCGCGTTCGCCGAGTTGGGTGAGGTGGTAGGCGACGGACGCGCCGCCCACCCCGCCACCGATGATCACGATGCGGGCCGAGTCGCTCATGCTGGCGAGGCTAACCTTCGGACCGGTAAAAGGTCTAGACCGTTTAGCGCCGTCCGTCCTAGCATCGAGCATGGCCGTGCCCGAGGTGCTCGATCGCATTCCTCTGCTGTCCGGCGTGCCGCGCTCCGTCGAGGAGCTGCCCGGAGGGCTGACCAACCACAACTACAAGGTCACGACCCCGGGCGGGTCGTACGTGGCGCGCGTGTGGGCCAGCGACTCCTCGCTGCTGGGGATCGACAGGGACGCCGAGCACGCGTGCTCGCTGGCCGCCGCCGCGGCCGGGGTGGGGGCGCCGGTGCACGCGTACCTGCCCGAGCTGGGGGTGCTGGTGGTGGGGTTCCTGCCGGGGCGGACGTTCACCGAGGCCGACCTCCGCGACCCGGCGAACCTCCCCCGGGTGGCGCAGGCGTGCCGCCGCCTGCACGCGGGGCCGCGGTTCGTACGGGACTTCGACATGTTCGAGATCCAGCGGCACTATCTGGGGATCGTGCGGGAGCGGGGCTACCGGCTTCCCGCGGACTATCTCGGCTTCATGCCCGCCGTCGAAGACATCCGGAAATGTCTGCAAATAAGGGCGGAAGGCACCGTCCCCTGCAACAACGACCTCCTGCCCGGCAACATCCTCGACGACGGGCAACGCCTCTGGCTGATCGACTACGAGTACGCCGGCAACAACGACCCCTGCTTCGAGCTCGGCAACATCTGGAGCGAGTCCGACCTGCCGCTCGGCCACCTGGAGGAGCTCGTCACCGCGTACTACGGCCGCCGCCTGCGCCACAAGATCGCCCGCGCCCGGCTGCTCGGCCTCATGTCCAAGTACGGCTGGACGCTCTGGGCCTCCATCCAGGACGGCGCGAACGAGAGCATCGACTTCGACTTCTGGTCGTGGGGCATGGAGAAGTACGAGCGGGCGGTGGCCGAATTCACCGGATCTGACCTTGCGCACCTCATGGACGAGGCCGCGCGGGCAGACTAGGGGCATGTTCGCCGCACTGACCGGTCTCGGCCTGTCCACGGCCGCCGGGCTGAACGCCTACATCCCGCTCCTCGTCGTGGGCGTCCTGGCCAACTTCACGGACGCCGTGAAGCTCCCCGACGGCTACTCCTGGCTGTCCAACTGGGGCGTGCTCGCGGTGATCGCCGTCCTGCTGGTGGCCGAGTTCGTCCTGGACAAGGTGCCCGCCGTCGACAGCGTCAACGACACCATCCAGACCGTGGTGCGCCCGGCGTCGGGCGGCGTGGTCTTCTCGGCCACGCAGGCGGCGGCCGAGGTGGACCACTCCACCTGGATGGCCGAGCACCCGTGGGCCGGCTGGCTGCTGGGCATCGTGATGGCGCTGGCCGTGCACGCGGTCAAGGCCACCGCCCGGCCCGTGATCAACGCCGGGACGGCCGGGGTGGGCGCCCCGGTGGTGAGCACGGCGGAGGACGCGGGCTCGCTCGGCATGAGCCTGGTCGCCGTCTTCGCCCCCGTGCTGGTGATCGTCGCGCTGCTGGTGATGGCCGTGCTGGCGTGGTGGCTGATCAGGAAGGTACGGCGTATGCGCGCGCGCAGGAGAGCGGCCCGCGGCCTGCCCTGACCCGAGGTTATTCCTGGGCTCGCAGCCACTCCTCCACGAGGTCCACGAATTCGGCCGGGCGCTCCTCGTGCAGCCGGTGACTGGCGCCCTCCCAGCACACGACCCTGGACGCGGGGTCCTTGAGCAGCCCCGACTCCCAGCTCGCCCGTTCCGGATCCGCCCAGATCGACAGCACCGGGCAGCGCCGGCGGGCCAGGTAGTCGTCGCCGGCCGGGCGCACCCCGATGGCGTCCGGGGCCGTGAACATGGCCTCGAACGCCTGGACCAGCACGTGCGGCGGCATGCCGTACAGCCTGCGCTTGTGCCAGCGCCTGATGACGGCGGGCGTGCCGGCGTTCGTGCACCACTCGTCGATCTTCTCGGCGGCGGCGTGCGGGTGCTCGCCGCGCAGGCCGTCGATCATCTTGGGGAAGCGCCTGGCGACCCGGTCGGTCATGCCGTAGCCGGGGTCGACGGCGACGAGCCCGCGTACCAGCTCGGGGTGTTCGACGGCGAGGATGGAGACCACCTGGCCGCCCATCGAGTGCCCGACGGCGACCACCTGCGGGATGCCCCGGCTTTCGAGGAGGGCGCGCAGGTCGCCGGCCATCTCGCGCGGCGTGTTGCCGCTCTCGGGGACGGACGAGTAGCCGTGGCCGCGCAGGTCCACGGCGATCACCCGGTGGTTGGCCGCCAGCGCGTCGATGTGCCAGGACCACTGGTGGGAGTCGGTGCCCCACCCGTGGACGAGCAGCAGCGGGGGCCCGTCGCCGTCCTCCGTGTAGAAGAGCCTGATATTTCCGCCGACATCCGCGTACGGCATCTATTGACCCCCACCCTCCAGTCGGGACAGCAGCGCGCTCTCCCCTGCCGTCCACCCGCCGTCCACGGCCAGCTCAGCGCCCGTCACGTACGAGGCGGCGTCGGACAGCAGGAACGCGATGGCCTCCGCCACCTCCTCCGGCTCGCCCCAGCGCCCGGCGGCGGCCAGCGGGAAGGTCCCGTCCCCCGACACGGCCCCGAGCGGCTGCGTCATCGGGGTGACGATCATTCCGGGGTGTACGGAGTTGACCCGGATGCGGTCCTTGCCGAACTCCAAGGCGGCGATCTTGGTCAGCCCGCGCACGCCCCACTTGGACGCGCCGTAGCCGCCCGTGCCGGGCAGGGCGGTGAGGCCCGCGACGGACGAGAGGTTCACGACGGCGCCGCCGCCGGACTCGCGCATGGCCTTGACCACCGATTTGAGGCCCAGGAAGACGCCGACCAGGTTCACCTGGAGCACGCGTTCGAAGGCCTCCAGCGGTTGCTGCTCGATCGACTGCGTGAGGGCGATGCCCGCGTTGTTCACCAGCCCGTCGAGCCTGCCGTACGCCTCCAGGGCGGCGGCGACCACGTCGGTCCACTGGTCCTGACTTGTCACATCGTGGGGGAGAAATCGGGCACCCAGCTCCTTGGCGGTGGCCGTACCCTCCTCCACCAGCACATCGGTGATCACGACCTGGGCCCCGGCCGCGACGCAGCGCCGCGCGGTGGCCGCCCCCATCCCCCGGGCGCCACCGGTGATGATCACAACCTTGCCGTCGAGCACGTCACCCCGCCCTTCCAGCCGCTCTCCGAGAACTGAAGCACAGCCTCACTGTTCTGATCAAGTGCTTGCTTGGTTTCTCGGCCGCGCCGATCCCGCCCCGGCCGACTATCCTTCAATGCAGAGACCCACAGGAGGTGGCGGAGATCAGCGAGCTGCTTGTCGTCCTACTGGTGATCCTGGCGTTCTTCCTGCTGCTGGGCGGTGTAGGCGTCTTCCTCCTGGTCAAGCTGGGCAAGAAGGCGGCGGTCAAGGCCAAGCAGGCCACGACCCGGCTCAGCACCCACGTCAACGCCATGGGCACGGGCGACGCCGCCGAGGTCGAACGCCTCCGCCTCGACCTGCGCCGCGAGGTCTCCCTCACCCGCCAGGCCGTCGACCACGCCCAGCGCCTGGGCTGGGGCCTCGGCGACCTCCCCCGGCTCATGGCCGACCTCACCGCGCAGGCGGACGTCCACGACGGCCAGCTCGGCATGTACGCCCAGCAGCGCCGCATGTCCCCGTACGTCGACCACGCCACCCTCGACCGGCTCAGGGAGCACCAGGCCAAGCTGACGGCGATGTGCGCCCGCATCCGCGCCGACCTCCTGGGCGACCAGGTGCACCACACGGCCGCCGGCATCGCCGACCTCGGCTCCCGCACCGACCTCGAGATCGAGGCCCGCCGCCACGCCCCCGACCCGCTGGACCAGATCGACGATCTCTACCGCCGCTCGATGGAGGAACGCAAAGACCGCCCCTGACGACTACTCCACGTGGCAAAATGAGCGCGCCGCGTGAAGTGTCGAGGAGGGCGACTGGTGACTGCGGATCTTCCGGAATGGTTCTATCCCGGCCCTCCCGGCGGCTGGACCGCCGACATGCTCGATCACCTTCCCCCTGATGCGCCCCGGCACGTCGAATTGATCGATGGGTCGCTCATCTTCAGGCCGCCGCAGACCGCCTTTCACATGCTGGCACTCCGACAGTTCGAGGGTTACCTCGATCCGCCCGGACATCTTGCAGCGATTCGCGGGATGACGGTGACCTTGGGTCCGCGTCAGCGGCCCGAGCCGGACCTCCTCCTGGTCAACAAGTCAGTGATCTCCACGAAAACCACCACCTTCCAGCCGGGAGATGTACATCTCGTGGCAGAAGTGGCCTCTGACGAATCCATGGAAAGGGATCGGACCACCAAGCCGATCAAATATTCAGGCGCGGGCATCCGGCATTTCTGGCGGATCGAGGAGGAAGACAGGCTGCCCGTTGTTTACACCTTCGAGCTTGAACCGGCGATCAAGGCCTACGTCCCCACCGGCATTCACCGCAAACGACTGCAGACCCACATCGGATTCGACGTCGACATCGATCTCACTTTGGAATCGCCACCGGTTTAGCGGTCAGTCCGCTCACGGCGACCGAAGGCGGCGAACAACCCGCGACCTGCTGATCCGTCCTGCGTGGGCTGCACCGGCGTCGAACCCCCGGCACCACGGCGTCCGCCGCAGATCATCAGGGGCGGCGGCTCAGGCGTCGCCCCACTCCCGGTATATGAACGCCGCGAGCTCCGCCTCCGTGGCGCCGCCGTTGGCCAGGGCCTTGGTGGCCTGGGCCTGGGCTCGGGTGGGGAGCCGGCCCTCGATGAGGATGGGCAGCGACAGCCGCCGCAGCAGCACCTCGGACTCCGAGACCCCGGACGTCCGGCGGGTGACGGCCACGTTCACCCGCAGCCCGTGCTCGTTACCGGGCGGGACGGCGGGGCGGTCGATCTCGATGGCGGAGTAGCGGAAGCCGTTGGCCAGGTCGCAGGCGGCGCATCCGGCCGGGCCCCTGCTGAGCCGATCGCCGCACTCGGGGCAGGTCAGGCGGTCGTAGGCGGCGTCCACCACGCGCCACGGGTGCTTGTCGGGCTCGTCGGTGACCATCTCGGCGATGAGTCGCTCGTCCGGTGGCCGGGTCGTGCCGAACTCCTGTTCCAGGAACGCGCGCCAGCCCTCTTCCACGATCTCGTCGACCAGCCCGGCACACCGGGCGCAGCCGGGGGCTCCGGCGGGCTCCCAATGGTCGCATTCCGGGCAGCGTCGCATGCCCGCACCGTACAAGCCCGGCCGGATCCATCGCACCGCATTTTTGCGGATGATCCACGAGCTCGGCACCGCAGGACCTCGGCTTTCCTCCTGCACCGAACCGTGCGCAGCGCGTCGGATCCGCGCACGGCCGGACGGGCCCGGCGCCGCGCCAGGCCTCCGGCAGCTCACCGCGGCCCGCCTCCGGCAGCTCACCGCGATCCGGCAGCGCCTCCGGCAGCTCACCGCGGCCCGGCAGCTCAGCCGATCGTGGCGTAGCGCAGCAGGACGTTGCCGGAGCCGTCGAGGCGGCGGACCTCCGCGACGGTGAACCCGTCGACCGGCTGGGTGAAGATCGGCGTCCCCTCGCCGAGCGCCTTCGCTCCGACGACCAGGTGCAGCTCGTCGACGAGCCCGGCGCGGAGCAGGGCGTTCCACGTGATCCGGCTGCCGAAGGTGACGATGTCACCGCTGGTGCGTTGCTTGAGCTCCTTGACCCATCCCTCGGCGTCGGCGCGCCTGACCACGGTCGTCCGGTCCGCCCACGGCGCGATGTCCTCGTCCGTGAGCGAGTCCGAGATGACGCTGACCTCGATCCGCCCGTAGACCCCGCCGAACTGCTGATTCACCGTGGACGCCTCGGGGTTGTCCGCCTGGGCGGGCCAGAACCCCATGAACATCCGGTACGAGTCGGCGCCGAGCAGCAGCGAGCCGGCCGCCTGGATCCGCTCCAGGTTGTAGGCGTCGAAGGCGGCGTCCATCGGCAGCACGAGCGGGTTGCCGTCCGCCGCCGCGTAAAAGCCGTCAAGGGACATGATGTTGCAGACGACCAGTTTCGCCATGTCAGGCACTCCGCTTCTTCCGTCGCTCAGCTTCCGTCGCCCACCATGCCCGGAGGGCGCGGCGGCGGACAGAGGCAAATGTCACCGGACCCACAATGACTTTCGCTACATCAACCCAGGTCAAGCGCATTGCGGGAATCCGCAACACCCCTGTTCCTCCTGCGGGCGGAGTGCCCAGGATCGCCCCATGCGCAGTGCTGCGATCAGCAGAAGAGGCGCCCTGCGGACGGGCGCCACCGTGACCATGGACACGACCGTGCAGGCCGCCACCGCCTACGTGACCCGTGAGCCGCTGCTCGCCGGAGCCAACCCGTACGTCACCCTGTACGACGGCGCCACACCCACCGGGTACGCGTCGATGTGGAGGGTCGACTGGTCCACGCACGGCACCGGTGGCCGGCGGTGACCGCCGACGACCTCGTGGTGCTCGACGGCGATCACCGAAGGGCGGCCGGGCTGCCCACGTCGTTCACCGTCCTCGACCGCCGGATGGCCCTCCTGCCCGCCGAACGGGACGACCCGGAGGGCGGTCACCTGGAGATCTGGTCCCGTCCCCTGGTGGCCGGCCTGATCGCGCTGTTCGACCGGCACTGGTCCGCCGCCCCACCGCCCGCGTTGTCCTGCCATGAGCGGGAGGGGTGATTCTGCTGGCGGAGGGCTGGACGGGCACCTCGGGATCAGCGAGCGGACCGTCACGGCGACCGTACGCGCTCTCATGGACCGGCACGGCGCACGCAGCCGCTTCCGGCTCGCACTGGAGCCGTCCCGAAGGCACTGATGTCCGCGGGTGGACGGCGGTGACGGCTTGGCCGCGTCCGGCCCGGACGCAACAGCGCCCACCGGGTGAGCCCACCCGGTGGATCGTCCGCTGGGACGATCACGACAGGAGGTCGCGCCAGCGCCGGCCCGACTCCAGCGTGTCCAGGCCGATCCGCTCCAGGTATGCACCGCCCTTGGCCAGCCGGCGTCCCACGGGCGTGTCGAGGCCGAACGTCTCCCCCGCCGCCTTCGCCAGCTCCGCCGCCTCCAGCGTCTGCCGCGAGCTGGTCACGATCGACTGGTACCAGGAATTGTCGTCGACCGTGTAGATGTCGCGACGCCGCCGCGGATCGCGCTCGCGCCCGATCAGCCCCTGCTGGATCAGGTAGCCCACCGCCATGGAGACCGAGGCGGGGCTGACCTTCAGCCTGCGCGTCAGCTCGGCCGCGGTGAGCCGGCCGTCCTCGCTCAGCCACAAACAGACGAGCACGCGCGCCATCATCTTCGGCAGCCCCATCCGGACCGCCATCTCGATGACCTCGTCCCCCGGCTCGCCCTCCTGCGGCCCGGCCGCGAACCGGAGAGCCGGCGTGCCGCGCCGCGCCCGCCGCTCCGTCGCCCGGTGCGCCTGCTCGGGCCGGTAACCGCCGGGGCCGCCGTTGCGGCCGACCTCCCGGCTGATCGTCGAGGTCGGCCGGTCCAGCCGCCTGGCGATCTCGGCGTAGGAACGTCCTTCGGCGAGGCCGGCCGCGATGCGCTGGCGGTCCCGCTGGGTCAACCTTCCTTGTGACATGACGCCATTGTTGCGTTCGCCGCCACTCAGTGCAACGAATCATTGCGTTCGAGTCCAGCGTCATTGCATCAATTTGCCCGCTCTCACCTGCAAATACGGATTCCATCGATTGCAGCCTTTTTGAATGCAACGTAGCTTTCAAAGCATGTCGAACACGTACTATCGCGATGAGACGGTCAGCCCTTCCCTCGACCGCGCACCCGCCTGCCCCTTCGATCCCGCCCCCGAGGTCACCGCGCTGCGTGCCGAGCAGCCGATCGCCCGGCTGGCCGCGCCCGAGGGCGCCCCCGGCGTCTGGCTGGTCACCGGCTACGGGCTGGTCCGCCAGATCCTCGCCGACCCGCGTTTCAGCTCCCGCTACGAGACCCACTACTACCCGCAGATGGGCGGCTACCTGCCGCCCGCCCCCGCCGGCGACCTGACCGGCATGGACGCGCCCCAGCACACCCGCTTCCGCAAGCTGCTGGCGGGCAAGTTCACCGTCCGCAGGATGAACCTGCTCACCGAGCGGGTCACCGAGATCACCCGTGAGCGGCTCGACGCGATGGAGCGGCAGGGGCCGCCCGCCGACCTCGTCGAGGTCTTCGCCCAGCCCGTCCCCGCGCTGATGATCTGCGAGCTGCTCGGCGTGCCGTACGACGACCGCGAGCAGTTCCAGACCGCCACGCGGACCCTCTCGGACGCCGTAGAGCCCGAGGCGCAGTACAACGCCTTCATCGAGCTCGGCGACTACCTGCGGACGCTCGCGCTCGCCAAGCGCGCGAACCCGACCGACGACCTGCTCAGCGACCTGGCCACGGCAGGCGAGCTGACCGACGAGGAGCTCGGCGGCGTGGCCGCCTTCCTGCTCGGCGCCGGCCTCGACACCACCGCCAACATGCTCGCGCTCGGCACCTTCGCCCTGCTGCGCGACCCGGCCCAGCTCGCCGCCCTGCGCAGCGATCCCGGCCTGGCCGCCGGCGCCGTGGAGGAGCTGCTGCGCCACCTGTCCATCGCCGCCATGGGCATGCGCGGCGTGCTGGAGGACGTCGAGCTCGGCGACAGGCAGCTCAAGGCCGGCGACACGGTCATCATCGCGCTCAACGCCGCCAACAGGGACCCGGCCAAGTTCTCCGACCCCGACGTGCTCGACCTGCGCCGTTCGGCCACCGGGCACCTGGCCTTCGGCCACGGCGTCCACCAGTGCCTCGGCCAGCAGCTCGCCCGCGTCGAGATGCGCGTCGCCTTCCCCGCGCTGCTCACCCGGTTCCCGACGCTGCGGCTGGCCGTACCGGCGGAAGAGGTGCCGCTGCGCACCGACCCCGCGCAGATCTACGGCGTGCGCAGCCTGCCCGTCACCTGGGACCGAGGGTGACGACCGTGCGGACCATCGAACCTGCCATCTCGGTGACGGGACTGCGCAAGTCGTACGGCTCGCACCGCGTACTGGACGGCATCGACCTCACCATCCCGCAGGGCACGATCTTCTCCCTGCTCGGCCCCAACGGCGCGGGCAAGACCACCATGGTGCAGATCCTGTCCACCCTGATCAGGGCCGACGCCGGCGAGATCCGGGTGTCCGGGCACGACCTGGCCCGAGAACCCGACAAGGTACGCGCCGCGATCGGCGTCACCGGCCAGTTCTCCGCCGTCGACAGCTTCCTCACCGGCGAGGAGAACCTGCGGCTCATGGCCGACCTGCTCCACCTCGGCCGCTCCAGGGGCCGCGAGCGAGCCCGCGAGCTGCTGGAGCGCTTCGACCTCACCGACGCCGCGCGCAAGCTGGCGGTCTCCTACTCGGGCGGCATGCGGCGCCGGCTCGACCTCGCCATGACCATGGTCGGCACACCCAGGCTGATCTTCCTCGACGAGCCGACCACCGGCCTGGACCCGCGCAGCCGCCGCACCATGTGGCAGATCGTCAGGGACCTGGTCGAGCAGGACGGCGTGACCGTCTTCCTGACCACGCAGTACCTGGAGGAGGCCGACGAGCTCGCCGACCGCATCGCGCTGCTGAGCCAGGGCGAGCTGGTGGCCGAGGGCACCCCGGAGGAGCTCAAGCGGCTGGTCCCCGGCGGCCACATCGTCGTGCGCTTCGCCGACGCCGACGGCTACCGCAGGGCCGCCCCGCACGTCGGCGCCACCTCGCGCAACGACGCGGCGCTCACCGTCCAGATCCCCGACTCCGGCGGTGTCAGGACGCTGAAGAAGCTCCTGGAGTGGCTGGACACCCAGGCCATCGACGTCGCCGAGCTGTCGGTGCGCACGCCCGACCTGGACGACGTCTTCCTCTCCCTGACCAAGGAGCCCTCCCGATGAGAGCGATCACCGACTCGGCGACGATGCTGCGCCGCCAGGTCACGCACATCTGGCGCTATCCCTCGCTGATCTTCACGTTCGCCGCCGTCCCCGTGGTGTTCCTGCTGCTGTTCGTGTTCGTCTTGGGCGGCACCATGGGCGCGGGCATCGGCGGGGGCCGCGCCGCCTATGTCGGCTACCTCGCCCCCGGCATCATGATCACGACGATCGCCGGTGCTGCGCAGGGGACCGCGATCTCGGTGGCCACCGACATGACCGAGGGCATCATCGCCAGGTTCAAGACCATGGCCATCGCCCGCGTCTCGGTGCTCACCGGGCACGTGCTCGGAGCGATGGTGCAGACGTTCATCGCGATCGCGGCGGTGACCCTGGTGGCCGTGCTGATCGGCTTCCGCCCGTCGGCCTCCGCGCTGGACTGGCTCGGCGTGGTCGGCGTGCTGGCCATGTTCACCTTCGCCATCACCTGGCTGTCGGTCGCGCTCGCGCTGGTCTCCAAGAGCGTCACCACGGCCAGCAACCTGCCGATGCCGCTGATGCTGCTGCCGTTCCTCGGCAGCGGTTTCGTACCGACCGAGTCGATGCCGGCCGGGTTGCGCTGGTTCGCGGAGCACCAGCCGTTCACCCCCGTCATCGAGACGCTGCGGGCGCTGCTGGCCGGTCGCCCGGCCGCCTCAAGCTTCGCGGAGGCTGCTGCCTGGAGCGCGGTCATCGCCCTGGCCGGATATCTGTGGGCACGCAGGCTCTACAACCGTTGAGGCCCACCCACAGGCATGCACGCCGAGGTCGCTGTCACTCCGGCTGATCGATGGGAGCGGCTCCCAGCTCCAGGTGGCGGTCCGCATCGGGGTGCGGGTGACAGTCCACATCTGGGTGCGGGTGGCGGTTCGCATCTGGATGCGTCCGATGGTGCCGCCGACCCGGGTGGCGGGACTTGTCGGCCGTCCACGACGGCCCGCGCGCCGTCCCGTCGACGATCTGGTTGCCCGCCGTCGGGGCGATGGCCAGGGCGGTCACGGGCGTGGCTCGAGACCGCCACCGGGGTCACTCCACGCCGCGCCGGCCGTCGCATGGCCCTGCCCCATCTCCGGGGTGACAAGGGTGGCGGCGGGTCGTCATTTAATCGGTTGCGAGGGCGGTACGTGGAGCGGGATACTCGGGACCGAGTTGATCGCTTGGCAGCGGCTTGACGATGATCGCCGCGCCGTGCCGCGAAGGGAGGGTGAGACCGTGATGACGACTGTTCGCGTGCCGTTTTCCGCGTCCTCAGACCTTCCCACCGCGCACTCGCTGACCTGATCGACGAGCCGGTGGGCCTCACACCTGGAGCAATCCCACCGTGCCCAAGCACTCGCAGCACCGCACCCGTGGCAAGTACGCCCTCGACGCCGACGACCTCGAATGGCTGGAGAGCACTCCCGAGACCGACGACGGACCGCCCGAGGGCGACCGCTGGTCCACCTGGGACCAGAGCACTCCCACGGAGAAGGGGCCCAAGCCGTACCCCGGCTGGCTCGTCACCGAGCTGGCCGCCGTCGACACCGAGCACGGCGTGCTCAAGACCGGCAAGGAAGCCGACGTCCATCTGATCTCGCGGGGGGTGCCCGGCACGGACCGGGTCTGCCTGCTGGCCGCCAAGCGCTACCGCTCCTCCGAACATCGGCTGTTCCACCGCGACTCCGGCTACATGGAGGGCCGCAGGACCCGCGAGAGCCGCATGAACCGCGCCATGGCCAACCGCACCGCGTTCGGCAAGCAGGTGATCGCCGCCCAGTGGGCGGTCGCCGAGTTCGGGGCGTTGTGCCGGTTGTGGGAGCTCGGGGTTCCCGTGCCGTACCCGGTGCAGATCGTGGAGACGGAGATCCTGCAGGAGTTCATCGGGACCCGGGACGGGTACGCGGCGCCGCGGCTGGCGCAGGTGTCCGATGACCTGGACGGGCTGTGGGAGCAGCTCGTGGCGGCCATGGTCACGCTGGCCAGGGAGGGGCTGGCCCATGGGGACCTGTCGCCGTACAACCTGCTGGTCCATGACGGCAGGCTGGTGATCATCGACCTGCCGCAGATCGTGGACGTCATCGCCCACCCGACCGGCCCCTCGTTCCTGGACCGGGACGCCCACAACGTCGCCACCTGGTTCGCCGCGAAGGGCGTCCCGGCCGCCGACCCGGACTCCCTCGCCGCACTCCTCCGCAAAGAGGCCGGCCTGTCCCTCTGATCGCTCCGGACTCTCGTCCCGCCACTCGACCTCCTGCGACGCGCCGACGCGCGGATGGCGACGCGGGACGACCGGATGGCGACGCAGGACGACCGCGAGGTGACGCCGGAGGGCCGGATGGCACCGCAGAGCACCCGCATGGCGACGCAGGACGGCTGGACGGCGACGCAAGAACTACCGGATGGCGGCGCAGGGCGGCTGGAGGGCGCCGTGGACGCGGGGTCGCGGTCGGTGCCAGAGTGGAGGTGGCAGCCCCGGGGGATCGGTTACGGCGCCATACGCAGAGCCGCGGTGGCGCGCCGCCGTCGGCCGCTGGGGCGCCGGATACCGCGGGCCGATCGCTGGAGCGTGTGGGTTGCGCGCCACCGCCGGCCGCCGGGTCGCGGGATACCGGTGGCAGGCGCTGGGGCGTGTGGGTTGTGTGTGTTGTCGGTGGCGGGGGTGACGTGCGGGGGCGTCGGAGTGCCGATCGTTTACGCAGGTCGTAGGTATATTGGCCCCGATATACGACGAGGAGGGCCGTCATGCACGATGCCGTCGTCCACCCCAGCGGCGCTCGCATCCGCTGGGTAGAGCTGCCGGGTGCGGAGCCGTCGCGGGTCTACGTCCACGGTCTCGGTGCGACCTCGGCCCCCTACTACGCCGAGGTCGCCGCACACCCCCTCCTGCCGCAGCACCGTTCCCTGCTGATCGACCTGCTCGGGTTCGGGATCAGCGACCGCCCCCGGGACTTCGCCTACACGCTCGAGACCCATGCCGACGCCCTGGCCGAGGCGTTGCGCAAGGCGGGGGTCGCCGGGGCGTCGGTGATCGCCCACAGCATGGGCGGCGCGGTGGCGATCGTCCTCGCCTCCCGTCACCCGGAGCTGATCGCCAATCTGGTGCTCGTGGACGCCGACCTCGACCCCTATCCCCCGGCTTCCGTGCGGCCGGGTGGCAGCGGTATCGCGAGTTACACGGAGGAGGCGTTCGTGTCGCACGGGTGGAAGGAGGTGCGCGAGCGCGTGGGGCCGCACCGGTGGTCCGCCATGCGGCTGGCGGACCTGCGTGGGCTCCACCGTACGGCCGTCAGCCTGGCCACGGGCACCACGCCTCCCATGCGCCGGCTCCTGCAGGACCTCCCGATCCCCCTCGCCTTCCTGCACCCGGAGGGGAGGCCGCCCGAGGACGCCGACAGCCTGCGGGCCAGCGGGGTCCGGGTGGTCGGCATTCCCGAGCCGGGGGACAGCATCATGCTCGACAACCCCGAGGTCTTCGCCCGCACCCTGGCGGACTTCCTCCCCTAGCCCGACGCCCAGCGCCCGACGGCCCCAGCCCGGCGGCCCCAGCCCGGCGACCGGCGTCCGGCGGGCGGCCGAAGTCGCGCGCCCGGCAGGCGGCCGATGGCATGCGTACGCAAAGCGCCCCTTCCTCCGTGCGAGGAGGAGGCGCCTTGCGGGCGTTACTTGATGCCGGCCTCGCGCATGTCGCGAAGCTCGCGCTTGAGCTCCTTGATCTCGTCGCGCAACCGAGCCGCCACCTCGAACTGCAGGTCGGCCGCCGACTGGTGCATCTGCTCGGTCAGCGACTCGATCAGGGACTCCATCTGCGCCCGCGGCATCTCGCCGGCGATGGCCTTGGCGTGCTGGCCGGCCTGCCGCGCGCCGAAGCCGGGCACCGGGGCCTTGCCGCGCGACTGCTGGCGGCCGCCGCCCAGGAGCCGGTCGGTGTCGGCGTCCTCGCGCTGCAGCGAGTCGAGGATGTCGGCGATCTTCTTGCGCAGCGGCTGCGGGTCGATGCCGTTGGCCTCGTTGTAGGCCATCTGCTTGGCCCGCCGCCGATTCGTCTCGTCGATCGCCCGCTCCATGGACGGCGTGATCTTGTCGGCGTACATGTGGACCTGGCCGGACACGTTACGGGCGGCGCGGCCGATGGTCTGGATCAGCGACGTCTCCGAGCGCAGGAAGCCCTCCTTGTCGGCGTCGAGGATGGCCACCAGCGACACCTCGGGCAGGTCGAGGCCCTCGCGCAGCAGGTTGATGCCGACGAGCACGTCGAACTCGCCCGTGCGCAGCTCCCGCAGCAGCTCGATGCGCCGCAGCGTGTCGACCTCGCTGTGCAGGTAGCGCACGCGGATGCCGAGCTCCAGGAGGTAGTCGGTGAGGTCTTCGGACATCTTCTTCGTCAGCGTGGTGACCAGCACGCGCTCGTCGCGCTCGGCCCGCTGGCGGATCTCGTGGACCAGGTCGTCGATCTGGCCCTTGGTCGGCTTGACCACGATCTCGGGGTCGACCAGGCCGGTCGGGCGGATGACCTGCTCGACGACCTCGCCCTTGGCCCGCCCCAGCTCGTAAGGCCCCGGCGTGGCCGACAGGTAGACGGTCTGGCCGATGCGCTCCAGGAACTCCTCCCACTTCAGCGGCCGGTTGTCGAGCGCCGACGGCAGCCGGAACCCGTGCTCGACCAGCGTGCGCTTGCGGGAGGCGTCGCCTTCGTACATGGCGCCGATCTGCGGCACGGTCTGGTGGGACTCGTCGAGGACCAGCAGGAAATCCTCGGGGAAGTAGTCGAGCAGCGTGTTGGGCGCGCTGCCGGCCTCGCGCCCGTCCATGTGGCGCGAGTAGTTTTCGATGCCGGAGCAGGTGCCGATCTGCCGCATCATCTCGATGTCGTACGTCGTGCGCATCCGCAGCCGCTGCGCCTCCAGCAGCTTGCCCTGGCGCTCCAGCTCCTCCAGCCGCGCGGCCAGCTCCGCCTCGATGCCCCCCACGGCGGCGGCCATGCGCTGCTCGCCCGCGACGTAGTGGGAAGCGGGAAAGATGTAGAGCTCCTCGTCCTCCGTGATGACCTCGCCGGTCAGCGGGTGCATGGTCGAGAGCTTCTCGATCTCGTCGCCGAACATCTCGATGCGCACGGCCAGCTCTTCGTACTTCGGGATGATCTCGATCGTGTCGCCCCGGACCCGGAACGTGCCCCGGGTGAAGGCCAGGTCGTTGCGCGTGTACTGCATGTCGACCAGGCGGCGCAGAAGCTGGTCGCGGTCGACGTCCATGCCGACGCGCAGCCTGGCCATGCGGTCGACGTATTCCTGCGGCGTGCCCAGGCCGTAGATGCACGACACGGAGGCGACCACGATGGTGTCGCGGCGGGTGAGCAGCGAGTTGGTCGCCGAGTGGCGCAGCCGCTCGACCTCGTCGTTGATCGAGGAATCCTTCTCGATGTACGTGTCGCTCTGCGGGACGTACGCCTCAGGCTGGTAATAATCGTAATAAGAAACGAAATATTCGACCGCGTTGTTGGGCAGCATCTCCCGCAGCTCGTTGGCGAACTGCGCGGCGAGGGTCTTGTTGGGCTGCATGACCAGCGCGGGCCGCTGCAGCCGCTCGATCAGCCAGGCGATGGTGGCGGTCTTGCCGGTGCCGGTGGCACCCAGCAGCACGTTGTCCTTCTCTCCGGCCTTGACGCGGCGCTCCAGCTCGGCGATGGCCGTGGGCTGGTCGCCGGAGGGAGTCATCTCGGTGACGACCTCGAAAGGCGCCACCTTCCGCTGCAAATCTGTGACCGGTCGCATGTTGCCACTGTAGGCGTCCCGACCGACAGAAACGGTCACACCCCCTCAGGCCGCCGCCGGGGTCCCCGGCGGCGGCCGCGTACCCGGTCAGAACCAGCCGCGGTGGCGGGCCATCTGCTCCAGACCGCGCTGCAGCGCCCCGTCCGCCGAGTGCGGCGGGTCGTCGTAACGCACGGTGAAGCGGTTGTACGCGTCGTGGCTGGAGGTCAGGAAGCCGCCCCGCTTGTCGGCCTCCAGGATGACGTCCATCTGCCGCGCCCCGGCGATGAACGTCAGTTCGAGCTCGTTGAAGTGGCGCCGCCACTGCCCGCCCGCGTAGTACTCGATCTCCTGGAAGAACGGCATCGTCGAGCCGTACAGCGTGCCGCGCTCCAGGTCGGCCTTCTTGAACTGGAAGCCCAGCCGGTCGAGCGCGGCGATGACGTGGTCCTGCGCGGGCAGCGGGCTCACGTACAGCGGGTCGAGGTCGCCCTTGTCGAGCGCGCCCGCCAGCGCCAGCTCCGTCTGGACGCCCAGCTTCATGCCGTGCAGCGGATGCCCGGCGATGGCGCTGATCGGCGTCTCCCAGGGGACCTGGATCTCGAAGGGCTGCTGGTGCTGCGCGCCCGCGGCGAGCTGGAACGTCCCGGCGACCTGCTGGCGCAGGAAGCTGTAGGTCGTCTTGTACTCGTTGTCGCCCGACTCGACCTCGACCACCGCGGTCAGGTCGATGTGGATGCCCTCGACCTTGTAGTCGGAGTTGCCGCCACGGAAGTGGACGACGCCGCGCAGGATCTCGCCGGGACGCACGCCCGTGTTGGTCAACACCGTGTCTACCTCGACGCCCGCACCGAACGCGGCCATCAATTTGCGGAACACCATGGGGTTCTCCTAAGCGGAAGGTGTCTGGCCGTTCACTTGACCCGTGCCCGAGATGCGGGGGAGCAACTGGGCAAGGAGGAGGGTGGAGAGCGCGGAGTCCGACTGGCCCTGCTGGGTGCGTACGACCAGCGGCTGGGGGGCGTTCTCCGCGAGTTTGGCGCCCACGTCGAGGCGCCTGCGGGCCAGCTCGTACTGCAGCACGGCCCGGTTGTCCCGGTACGACTCGGCCAGCCGGCGCAACGCCTTGGCCTCGTTCTCGGCGGCGGTCAGCTCGGCCCGGCCGCGCGCCTCGATCTCCCATGTCACGCGCTGCGCCTCGGTCTCCTGCTCCTCCAGCATGCGCGCCACGTCCTTGCGCGCCGTGTTGTGGGCGGCCTTGACCTCGACGACGCGGGCGTCACGGGTCTTCTTGGAGCGCTCGATCTCCATCAGCAGGGTGTCGATGCGGCGCTTGCGGGTCAGCTCCCACTCGCGCTCGTAGGCCGAGAGCTCCTTGGCCACCTTCTCGCGGGTGGCCAGGTGCTGCTGGTACTGGTCGGGCAGCTGGACGTCGGGGATGTTGGCGCCCGTGATGCGCACGCCGTACCGGCCGAGCTGGCGGTTGAGCGCTTCCTGCATGTCGCCGACGTCGGAGCCGCGCAGGTCGTACGCGCGCTCGGTGTTGACGCGGCGGCTGCGCTGCCTGATCGCGTCCTGCACCGCGCTGGAGAGCACCAGGTCGAAGTTGCCGGCGCCGATGGTGCGGACGAACGCGACGGGGTCCACGATGCGGAACTTGAGGAAGAACTCGATCGACTTCAGCGGCACGTTCTCGGCCGTGGGGCAGGCCACGATCGGCGCCGAGTACGGGATCTCCGTGGAGGTGTCGACGACCGCGTCCACCCGGTCCCACGGCAGCCACAGGTAGTGGCGGCCCGGCGGGAGGGTGCCGGTGATGGCGCCCCAGCGGCTGCGTACGCCGGTGGTGCCCTCCTCGATCTCGATGATCGCCTTGCGCCACATCGTGACCATGGCCACGACCAGGAAGAACAGCGCCAGCAGCGCGGCGATCAGGGTGAGGTCGGTCAGGACCGCCATCCCGGCGAAGTACAGCCCCAGGAACACCAGCGCCATCCAGGCGAAGCCGCGCCGGTCCTTGGGGATCACGACGGGGACGAGCTGGCCCTGCTCGCCGCCGCGCAGGAGCTGGCGGATGTCGCCCCAGGAGGCCAGCGACTCCTTGATCTTCGAGAATTCGCGGCTCATGTCAGATCTCCCCCTTCCCGGGCAGCAGGCGTTCGACGGTGCGCTCCAGTTCCGCGTCGGGCTCCGGCGCCGCCTGGGGCTCGGTCACGTCGGCGGTGGCCTTCTCGAGCAGGGCGGCGATCTCGGCCTCGCGGCTCTGCACGCGGAATCCGATCTCGTCGAGCCTGGACCGGATGGCCGCCATGTCCTCGGCAGAGAACAGCGCCGCGTCCTTGCCGCCCACCAGCTGCTGGGCCAGGGCCAGGAAGTCGATGTCGGTCTGCTCGCCCACCTGCACGACCTGCGGCAGCCTGGTGGCGACGGACTCCAGCTTGTTCAGCAGGTCCTGCTGGAAGCGGTAGTCGAGGATCTCGGGCGCCTCCGCGGCCGACAGCGCCCTGATGTCCAGCGCCTGCGCCTCCAGGAGCGCGGCGTTGGCGTTGGCCGTGGACTCGGCCTCGACCAGGCGCTGCCTGGCCTGCGCGGTGGCCTGGTGGCTGGCGCGTTCGAGGGCGGTGTCCATGCGGGCCTGGTAGCCGGCGATCTCCGCCTGGATGGCGCTCAGCGTCTCCTGCAGCCCGGCCAGCTCCTTGACCAGGTCGCCCTCGTTCTGCTCCTTGCGCAGCTGCAGCTCGTACTCGTAGGTGTAGGCCTCCTTGGCGACCCGGACCATCTCGGGGGCGGCCAGGTCCATCCGGTATTCCTGGCTGGACGGCTCGGCGTGCGTGATGTTCACGTCGGTGAGCCGTACGGCGGGCAGGAACTGCTGGTTGAGGCTCTCCAGCATGCCCAGCGTGCTCTCGCCCACCAGGTCGTAGATCTCCTCGGCCCGCTGGGCGTAGATGAGGGAGCGGGTGACCTCGCTGATGGCGTTCTGGAGCTTGGACTGGAAGCCGCTGACCGAGCCGAGCACGAAGATGAACTCCGCCGGGTTCTCGATCCTGAACTGCAGGAACAGGTCCACGCTGGCCTTGACGCCCTGCTGCGTCGGCGCCTCGCTGATCGGCGCGTTGAACGGGTACTCGCGGGTGGTGTTGACGATGTAGCTGACCCGCTTCCACGGGTTGAACAGCGTCACCCGGCCCGGGTCCGCGATGTGCACCAGCTTGCCGAACTGGGTGATCAGGGCCTTGCAGCCCTCGGGCACCATCACCACGCTGCGCCGCCACCACAGGAACGCGGCCGCCAGGACCAGCACCACCCAGTAGTGCGGGCCGAAGAACAGGTCGGTGTTCGGGATGACGTTGCCGAGCGCGCCGATCAGGCCGAGCACCACCAGGATGCCCAGCGGCACGATCACCTTCGCGGTGCTCCCCTTGGGGATCACCACCGGGGAGATGACGTGCATGCCGTTCTCGGTGAAGCTGCGGTTGACGATCTCGCCGGCCTCGTTCAGCGAGGCCGACCTGGCCTCGATGGCCGTGCCGACCGACGCGCCGCCGTCGCGGGCCGCGGCGAAGTCGTGGGGGTTCAGCGCGAAACCCCGGGCCTGGCCCGCGAACTGCCCCGCCTGGTCGACGACCTGGCCCATGGCCTGCCCCATCGCCTGCCGCATGTCACCCCCTTGGGCAACCGCTTGGGCTATGCCCTGACCTGCCTGGATCAGTGCCTCTCTGGGTCGTGACATCGAACCTTCCTTTTCCGCTACAGGCGAATCCGACCGTATCGGGTGCGACTTACTGTTCGCTTGCAATGGATGTCATATGTCTATTGCGTCCCGTAGTAGATGTGCTATCTATGTAGTAGACCTACTATCTGGAGAATTGATGGATGCGGTAAGAGAGCTCGCAGGCGGTCTCGACCTGGGCCAGACCGCCGCCGCCATCGAGGTCGACGACCTGCACATGGCGTACGGCCGCAAGGAGGTCCTCCGGGGCGTCGGCTTCACGGCCGCCCCCGGCGAGGTGATCGCCCTGCTCGGGCCGAACGGCGCGGGCAAGACGACGACGATCGAGATCCTGGAGGGCTTCCGGGTGCCCTCCTCCGGCTCCGTCCGCGTGCTCGGCACCGTGCCGGCCCGCGGCGACGAGCGCTGGCGGGCCAGGCTGGGCGTGGTGCTGCAGTCCTGGCGCGACCACGGCCGCTGGCGGGTGCGCCAGCTCCTCCACCACCTGAGCCGCTACTACGAGCCGTACGCGGTCCCGGGCCGGCGGCCGTTCGACATCGGCGAGCTGATCGAGGCCGTCGGGCTCGGCGAGCACGCCGACCACCGGATCAACCGGCTCTCCGGCGGCCAGCGCCGCCGCCTCGACGTCGCCATCGGCATCGTCGGGCGGCCGGAGGTGCTCTTCCTCGACGAGCCGACGGCCGGGTTCGACCCGCAGGCCCGGCGCGACTTCCACGATCTCGTGCACCGCCTGTCGGACCTCGACGAGACCACCATCCTGCTCACCACGCACGACCTCGACGAGGCGGAGAAGCTCGCCGACCGGATCCTCATCCTGGCCGGCGGCAGGATCGTGGCCGACGGCAGCGCCGACCGCCTGTCCCGCGAGGTCTCGCGCGACGCGCAGGTGCGCTGGAGCCAGGGCGGCGAGCAGTTCGTGCACGCCACGCAGGACGCCACCGGGTTCGTGCGCGAGTTGTTCGCGCAGCACGGTACGGAGATCGCCGATCTGGAGGTGCGGCGGGCCACGCTGGAGGACACCTACATGGCGATCGTGCGTCAGGAGGAAGCATGACTCCCACGCTGCACGCCGCCCGGCTGGGCCTGTCCCGGGGCTGGATCGAGTTCAAGCACTCGCTCACCAACCCGCCGAACCTCGGGGGCATCCTGGTGGGCACCGCGGTCCTCGTCGTCGTGCTCTACTTCCAGCGTGACGCGAAGTTGCCCGGCACCGGCCTGTCGCTGGCGTCGGCCTCCCTGCCGGGCATGCTGGCCTTGATGGTCCCGCTCAACGGGCTCCTGGGCATGGTGGGCTCGCTGGCCCTCGAGCGCGAGGACGGCACCCTGCTCAGAGCCAAGGCCTTGCCCCAAGGCATGGTGGGCTACCTCGTGGGCCGGGTGACGATGCACTCCATGTCCACCCTTTCCGCTCTGGTGGTGATGCTCGTCGCCGGGCTGTTCTTCGTGCCCGGCCTGCTCGGGATCGGGCCGGGCAAATGGCTCGCGCTGGCCTGGTTCGCACTGCTGGGGCTGCTGTCCGCGCTCCCGCTCGGTGCGATCATCGGTTCCCTGGTCGGCAGCCCGCAGGGCGCGGGGGCGCTGTCCATGATCGCCATCGGCGGTCTCACCGCCATTTCGGGGATCTTCTACCCGATCACGGCGCTCGCCGGGTGGCTGCAGGGCCTGGCCCACGTCTTCCCGCTCTACTGGCTCGGCCTCGGCATGCGCTCGGCGCTGCTGCCCGACTCGGCCGCCGCCGCGGAGATCGGCAGCTCGTGGCGGCCGGTGGAGACCACGCTCGTGCTGCTCGCCTGGGCCGTGGCGGGGCTGGTGCCGGCTCCCCCGATCCTGCGCCGGGTGGCCAGGCGCGAGTCGGGCTCGCTGATGGAGGCCCGCCGTCGCCAAGCGATGCAGCGGCTGACCTGAGAAGATATGCGCTGATGAGCGAGACCGTCTACAACCGCATCGCGCTGCTGCGCGCAGAGCGGAACGTGACCCGCAGGCAGCTGGCCGACGCCCTGGGGGTCCACTACCAGACCGTCGGCTACCTGGAACGGGGGGAATACAGCCCGAGCCTCTTCCTGGCGCTGCGGATCGCCGAATACTTCGAGGTGCCGGTGGAGGTGGTCTTCTCGACCAGCCCGTTCCCCCGGATCGGGGAGCGGACCGCCTGACCGCGGCCGGGGCGCGAGCGTGGTGACCAGCAGCGTGGCGGCCGGGAACCCCAGGTACCAGTACGCCACCCGGTAGAACCCCTGCGCCTCGCTCAGCAGGTTC